>JAUUWJ010000202.1 GCA_030589175.1 Actinomycetes bacterium | reverse complement strand
CATTTAAGATCGCACTTATCATTTTAGCCGTTGAAGTTTTACCATTTGTTCCCGTGAGCAAAATAGTCGGGTAATTAAGATGAGGATTTAACATTTCTCTTAACAGAACTTCAATGCGCTCTAAGCCCGGCTTTATGCCGTACTTTAGGCTCTCGTCCAGATAAGATGAAGCTTTTAGGTAATACTGTGTGTCAACTCTGTTTTTTTCGATAATGGAGCTTGCCACTATTCAAACACCGATCAAATTCTTTATTTGCTCATCAAGCTTTTTCTTCTTTTCACTCAATTCTTTATTTTTGTCTTTTTCTTTCCTGACAATTTCAGCCGGCGCCTTAACCTCGAAAGTTTTATTAGCGAGCTTTTTGTCTGAAGTTTCCAGCGCAGCAATTACTTGCTTTAGCTGTCTATTTAACCTTTTAGACTCGGCCCCTACATCTAATAGCTCCGCCAAAGGCAAATAAACTTCTCCGGAAGACATAATAGATATTGCCGATTTAGCCGGTTTTTGGGCTTTTTCATCAATTTCAAGTTCATCTAATTTCGCCAGTTGTTTTATATAGCGGGCATGTTCACTTACAATCTTTTGCGCTTTTCTGGAACTCGGTTTGAATATGGCTTTAATATTCTTTGCCTGGTCGATTTTAAGCTCGGAGCGAATCGCCCTGATAGCGGTTGTAACTTGCATAACGATATTCATTTCTTCCTCTACTTGTTTACTTATTTTTTCTTCGTCAGCACTGGGATAAGGAGCAATCATTATACTTTTATCCTTAACTTCAAGCTTCTGCCAAACTTCCTCTGTTATAAATGGCATAACAGGATGAAGCAGTTTCAAGAAAGTTTCAAGAACTTCGATAAGTATTTTGCTCACCGCCGCTTTTTTGATCCTATCGTCTCCATAGAAACGAGCCTTTGAAAGCTCAATATACCAATCAGCAAATTCACTCCAAAAGAAATCGTATAAAGCCTTAGCTACTTTGCTAAAATCATAAACCTTATCGAATTTGTCTACCTCTTTTATCAAATTGTTTAGCCTGGAAATTATCCATTTATCAACTAGCTCTAAGTCAAGTGTCTCTTCTTCTAACACTTCCTTATCTACTCCCAAAAGTACAAAGCGAGAAGCATTCCAAATTTTATTGGCAAAGTTACGATAACCCCGAACTCTCTCTTCTGAGAGGAAAACGTCTCGGCCAGGAACTGCAAGTGAGGCCATTGTAAAACGTAGTGCATCGGTTCCATATTCCTCTATCATTTTCAGGGGATCGATAATATTTCCCCGGGATTTGCTCATTTTCCGGCCTTCGGCATCCCTTATCAAGGCATGAATATATACTTCGTGAAAAGGCACTTTAGACGTAAAATGCTCTCCCATGACTATCATCCGAGCAACCCAAAAATATAAGATATCAAAGCCGGTTGAGAGCAGGCTTGTCGGATAAAAATAATCGAGTTCTTCGGTCTTTTCCGGCCAGCCAAAGGTCGCAAAGGGCCACAGGGCTGAAGAAAACCAGGTGTCTAAGACATCTTCGTCTTGCTTAATATTTGTACTTTTACATTTTTTACAAATTTTTGGTTTTTTGACAGCAACCATTGTTTCATTACAATCCTGACAGTAATAAACAGGTATTTGGTGGCCCCACCAGATTTGGCGGCTTATTACCCAGTCGCGTATGTTTTCCATCCAATCGTAATAAAGCTTCAACCAACGTTTTGGCGTGAATTTAACTTTGCCTTGCTTTACTACATCGATAGCCGACTTTGCCAGCGGCTTCATCTTGATAAACCATTGCAGTGATAGGCGCGGTTCAACTACAGTATCACAGCGATAACAATGGCCGACACTATACGGGTGCTTTTCCGTTTTTATTAATAATCCTTCTTTTTCTAAATCTGCTATAACATTATCTCTTGCCTCAAAACGTTCTTGCCCTTTATATGGGCCTCCGTTTTCATTTATTTTGGCATCTTTTGTAAAAATATTTATTTGCTCTAAATCATGCCGCTTGCCTATCTCAAAGTCATTCGGATCGTGAGCCGGCGTGACTTTTACCGCTCCTGTACCAAATTCCGGATCAACAAAATCATCGGCAATTATGAGGATTTCTCTTTTGAGTAAAGGTAAAACAGCCGTTTTTCCAATAAGTGATTTGAAGCGCTTGTCTTTAGGGCTTACGGCAACCGCGGTGTCGCCCAGCATCGTCTCCGGCCTTGTAGTTGCCACTTCAATGTAGCCTTCCTCACCCTTTAAAGGATATTTTATATACCACAGTTTCCCTTCAACATCGACATGCTCAACTTCAATCTCTGATAGAGCCGTCTGGTCCCAGGGGCACCAATTTATTATGTAATTATCCCTATAAATAAGTTCTTCTTCGTAAAGTTTGAACATGTTTTCAAGAATCATCGCACCCCAAGGTCTCACAACCATGAAACCTTTT
>JAUUWJ010000039.1 GCA_030589175.1 Actinomycetes bacterium | reverse complement strand
AGCAATGGTCGGTGATGGAATAAATGATGCGCCGGCTCTTGCTCAAGCAAATATTGGCATTGCCATCGGAACCGGAACTGATATTGCCATGGAAGCATCAGATATAACGTTAATGAGCGGCGATCTGGATGGCATCGTTCGGGCAATTGCTTTGAGCAAAAAGACTATGCGTATTATTAAGCAAAACTTATTTTGGGCTTACTTTTACAATGTAGCAATGATTCCAATAGCAGCTGGTGTCTTGTATCCGTTTTTTGGCTTGCTGTTAAGTCCTATTTTTGCAGCTGCAGCAATGGCTTCAAGCTCGGTCACTGTAGTTAGTAACTCGCTTCGTTTAAAAAGGGCAAAACTAGATAGTTAGGAGTAAAAAGACCGTCATCCTCGAACGAGCTAAGCGAGTGAAAAATCCCCCCAATTAAGATGATAAATAATTAATAAAAATCGTTTTTTCTATTTTTCGTCAACTTAAAATTTTAACTAGAAAATTAAAGAAAGTAGCTAAAAAGCCGAAATATTTATATGAGTATAAGTATATGAGGTTTAGCTAAAGCTATGGCAAGAAAACCAGTTATTAAAGCAGTAAATTTAAGCAAACATTATCAAATGGGCACGATGCTAGTTAAGGCTCTTGATAAAGTTAATCTCGAAATTTATTCCGGAGAATTTATTATAATATTTGGTCAATCCGGGTGCGGAAAATCGACGTTAATGAGTTTATTTGCCGGTCTGGACAAGCCGACTTCCGGAGAAGTTTTTGTCCGGGGAGAGAACCTAGCTGAATTGAATACTCTTCAACTATCCAAATACAGAAGGACTAAAATTGGGATGGTTTTTCAGCAATACAACCTTGTTCCAAACATGACTTCTTTGGAAAATGTATATTTACCGTTAGCCTTTGAAGGTATTTCAAGAAGAAGAAGAATTAAGCGTGCCAGAAATGTTTTGGAACTTATAGGTATAGCTGATATTGAAAGGCATACGTCCTCGGAGCTAAGCGGTGGTCAGCAGCAAAGAGTAAGTATTGCCAGAGCTTGGGTGACAAGCCCGTGGATAGTTTTTGCTGATGAGCCTACCGGAAACTTAGACTCAAAATCTGCTGATGAAGTACTGAGGTTGTTGAAACAATTAAACCAAAAATCAAAGCGTACGGTAATATTAATTTCTCATAATCCCGAATATTTACCTTATGCTGATAGAGTCGTTTATCTTAAAGACGGGAAGGTCATACGAATTTCAGGAAAAATCAAAGGAGCGACTAAAAGACGTAAACGAAGTGAGCTCGAATCACTTCAGGGCGTAGGCAAAACGGCGGCGCAGAACCTCCAAAAAGCCGGGTTTGAAAATATGTTAGACATTGCCAGTGCCAAAGAAGAAGATTTGGCGCAAGTAAATGGCGTTAGTAAAAAACTAGCCAAATTAATACGAAAAGAAGCTCAAGAAATCATTGTAGCAAGAGAAGGATTTGGTGAGAAATGACTTTTCTAGATCTTTTCTTATTTTCAGTAGCAAATCTAAAAAGAAATAAAATGAGGACACTGCTGACTGTCCTTGGAGTTGTAATAGGTATAGCTGCTATTGTATTTTTGGTTTCACTAGGTTTTGGTCTGCAATATCTTGTAGAAAGTAAAGTCGCTTCGATGAAGGAACTTACCCAAATACAAGTAGACCCGAAATCTGACGCCGCTATAACAGATAAGCAGATAAAGGATTTTAAGAAAATAAAAGGCGTGAAATGGGTGAGCCCCAGCTATTATCTATCATCTCAAATGGTTCTGGATGGACAAAAAATTGATTTGACGCTTTATGCTCTAGAACCGAAATACATTGAAGCTGAAGACGTGAAAGTCGATAAAGGCAAAAATTTGAAAAACCCTGATGTTAAGGAAATTGTGGTTTCAAGAAGTGCTCTTAAAGTTTTTGACATTGCTGAAGCTAAAAACTTTATTGGTAAGCAAGCCTCACTTAAGATTTACCTCAAGGATAAAAAGGGCAATATTTCTATGAAATTGACCAAAAAGGACCAAGCTCAGGAAGTGAAAATAGCAGGCGTAACAAAAAATGTGAAAGAGCCCGCTGCGTATATACCGATAAACAATCTTAAGAATCTGGATATAAAAAGCTATGATAAAGCGATTGTTAAGACAAAAGACCGAGAAGTTGTTAAGGATATAAAAAAGAAGATATCAGACATGGGGTATAGAGTTAGTTCGATAAAGGATACTATACAAGCGGTTAAAAGCTATTTTAACGCAGGTCAGCTTGTATTGGGTGGTTTTGGCATGGTTGCTTTGTTTGTTGCTTCGATTGGAATCTTTAACACTATGACAATCTCTCTTTTAGAGAGGACTCATGAGATCGGTATTATGAAAGCTATTGGCGCAACCAATAAAGATGTAAAGCGAATGTTTATTTTTGAAGCGGCGCAAATAGGCTTTTGGGGCGGGGTGTTTGGTTTATTTGGAGGCTGGCTTATGGGTTTATTGATCAATACTTTGGTAAATATTTTAGCGAAGAATTTTGGAGGCGTAGCTCAAGGAATATTTTTTACACCTATGTGGTTTAGCTCAATTTCAATAGTGTTCGCGCTACTTGTTTCTTTAACTGCAGGTATCTATCCTGCTCGCCGGGCAGGCAAGCTTAATCCCCTAGAGGCTATTAGATACGAATAATTCTAGACATTGGATGTTGGACGTTAGATTTTGGACAAAACATCTGAAAAGACTACTTTATTAAAGAGAGTAAAGTCAAGCTAAAGCTCTTTTGCAGATCCCCCTAGGATGAAAAAAGCTATAATTTGGTTTAATATATGAATGTATGTTCATATATTAATATAAAGACAACAAAATGGTGAATGCTAGGACAGGACCGATAGACTATTGTCACGATAAAAGGAAAGTAAAGAAAGCTCTAACGAAAAAACTTGAGCTGCAAGAGCTCGAACATCTTAGCGATGTATTTAAAGCACTTGGAGACTCAGCCAGAAGTCAAATCCTCCACTTACTAAGCTTAGATGAGTTATGCGTGCACGATATTTCAGAGCTGACATCATTAAGCCAATCGGCAACATCGCATCATTTGCGAGACTTGAGAAGTCTGCGTCTTGTTAACGCAAGAAAGGCAGGAAAATTTGTTTATTACAGTGTCAGCGATAAACATATTTCAAAATTGATAGAACAGGGTTTAGATCATGTCAGGGAGAAGACATGATTCTGGTCGATTTTCTTTCAAAACTTCTTGAGTTCAGCTTAGAGATCATTCCGTTGTTTCTCCTTGCCGTATTTATTGCTTCGGCTTTAGAAGAATTTTTATCTACAGCAGTTATCGAAAAATTTGTGGGGAGCTCTAACCCGCTATCTGTTGGATTAGCGACCATCATTGGTGCTCTGGTTCCTTTATGTACATGTGGCATGATTCCGTTATCGGCTTCTCTTAAAAGAAAAAAAGCGCACTGGATACCGCTTATAGGATTTCTTACCGCCGGTGTTGCTTCAAGCATTCCGGCGCTTTTGTTAACACTTCTAATAGGTGTTGAAATCACGGTGTTAAGGCTGGTCGCATCATTAGTATTTGGATTCACAATTGCCTATTTGGCTGGTTTTGTAATTGCAAGGACGGTCGTTGAGGCTGATGTGATAAAAAAAGATGTTCACGCTGTTTGTCCCGAATCGGAGATTTGCGAACTATGTGAACATCGCACAAGAAAAAAATTATTTTCTGTTCCGAGATGGAAAGAGGTTTTTGAAGATTTCTGGATAAGTTTAAAGGACTTCGCTCCATGGCTTATTTTTAGTATTGTGGTGGCCGCATTGATCACCGCAGCAGTACCCAGTTCGTTTATTGAAACTGTTTTAGGAAGTGAAAATTTTTTCAGCCCTTTTATCGGAGCTTTGATAGGGTTTCCTTTTTATCTTTGCGCGGGAGCCGATGTTCCGCTGGCAGGGGCATTGCTTGGGAAAGGAGCTAGTTTAGGTACGGTAATAGCAATAATGTTGGCGGCTCCCACAGTAAATATTCCGGCAGCAGGACTTTTGAGCCGCTGGATAGGAAGAAAAGGTGCTCTTATATATCTAGGCATAAGTTGGCTCATGGCGTCGATCATAGGTATTGTAGTAAACATTATTTTTTAAAATTCTAAGCACTAAATTCTAAATTCTAAACAATATAAAATGTTTTAAATTCAAATATCCAAAAAAACGTTTGAAAGAACAATCTATAGAGTTTGAAATTTTGAACATTTGAATTTAGTATTTGTTTAGGATTTAGATATTAGGATTTAGGAATTTTATGAAACAAAAAGTAATTGTGGCAATGAGCGGTGGTGTAGACAGCTCTGTAGCAGCCGCTTTGTTAAAGGAAAAAGGATACGATGTAATTGGTATAACGATGCAGGTTTGGCCCTCTGAGAAAGCAGATGATCTTGATAGATTCGGAGGTTGCTGTTCGCTGCAGGCCGTAGAAGATGCCCGGCGTGTTGCCAACAAGCTGGATATACCTTACTATGTCCTAAATTTTGGCCAGATTTTCAATCAAAAAGTATTTAATAATTTCATTGACGAATATGAAAACGGCAGAACCCCAAATCCTTGTATTCGCTGTAATCAATTTATTAAGTTCGAAGCTTTGCTTGATAAGGCCAAAGCGCTAGAGGCTGATTATATAGCAACCGGCCATTATGCGAGGATTGAGTTCGACGAGGATAAAAGTCGCTATTTATTGTATCGGGGAATTGATGAAGACAAAGATCAATCTTACGTTCTATATACAATGACCCAAGAGCAGCTTTCCAAGACTTTGATGCCTTTAGGCAAATACTCGAAAAAAGAAACCAGGGAAATGGCCAGAAGTTTCGGTTTGGATGTTGCAGAAAAGGAAGAGAGCCAGGAAATCTGTTTTATTCCGGAAAACGATTACCGTATTTTTGTTAAAACTCACCGGCCTGAAATTGTAAAGAAGGGGCCGATTTATGATGTAAAAGGGAAGAAGATAGGTGAGCACGAAGGAATAATCCATTACACGATAGGGCAAAGAAAAGGCTTGGGTGTATCTTCTGAAAGTCCTTTATTTATAACAGGTATAAACAAAGAAGAAAATTCAATAACAGTGGGCGGCAAAGAGAATCTTGAAAAGCAGGGACTTTTAGCTTCTCAGCCTAACTTTATTCCTTTCAAAAAGCTTGAAGACGAAATTGACGCATCTGTTCAGATTAGATACAACATGAAACCTTTTAAGGCCAAAATAGAACCGGAAAATGGCAAAGTAAGAGTTTTATTTAAAGACGAACAGAAATCAGTAACGCCCGGTCAAGCAGTAGTTATCTATAAAAAAGATTTGGTTATCGGCGGGGCGACAATAGATGCCCCAATTTCAAAGCTAGATCAGAAATAAGAGCTCGTTAATAGCGAGGTAAGCTCCGGCAAAGATAAGAAGTAAACCAAAGAGGATGTTTAGTGTTCTTGCCGGTAGGGCTATTGCAATTCTTGATCCCAGATACGCTCCGGGAATTATTCCCAAGACAACAAAGGCAACGATTGCCAGGTTTACGTTACCAAGAATAAAGTGAACGATTGAGCCGGGAATTGCGATAATAGTTATCGCTAAGAGCGATGTGCCAAAAGCTGTTTTAATATTTTGTCCGAAAATAAATGTTAGTATCGGAATAATTATAAAACCCCCACCGACACCTAATAAACCCGATATGAATCCGGCTACTAAGCCCGATAATATTATTAAATAAATGTTTGTAGAGGCATCCGCTCTTTGTTTTTTCTGCTTCCCGGGGAACAGATAGCGCAATGAAATTAAGATGATAAGTATTGCAGCAATGAATAATAAGATAGAAGCGTTAATAAATTGAGTAATTAGCGCTCCTAGAATTGAAGCGGGAGCTCCCGCTAAACCGATTAATAATCCGGTCCTTATATCGACCAAATTATTTTTGAAATAGTTATAAGATGCTAATAAGGCGGTAGTGATGATTATGGGAAGCGGAGTCCCTATTGCTATTATCGCTCCTTGCCCTAGCAGTAGCCTAATAGCCGGTTTGGTTATAATGCCACCTCCGACACCGAATTGCCCGGACATATATCCTGCGGCAAAGCCAATAAGAATATTGTAAATAATAAAAACGAACATTTATATATTGTACTACTGTGGGGACGGTTCTAATTGTGGAACACTAAACGCCTGGTTAAAATAGCTAAGTGAATTAGAACCGTCCCCAATCGGCTCTATGTATTTTTAAGGTTGCTAAGAAATATAAAATTGTTAGAATAGTACTAGATTGGTAATATATATAGTAAGTGGTTATAAGTTTAGCTCTAGCAGGGAAACTGAGTGCTGGATAGGAAATATATCTAAAGGAGTAAAAGTTACACTGAGGGATATTTTATGAAAAAGGCTTTGATACCGGCGATAGCTTTGGCAATAGCGATAGTCGCAGTAATAGTAGCCTTTCTGATTGCGGAGGGAGTTAGGATATCATCCCTTCAGAAAAAAGAGAAAAATAACAAAGGGGCAATAGAAGCTCTTAAAAGGAA
>JAUUWJ010000090.1 GCA_030589175.1 Actinomycetes bacterium | reverse complement strand
TGATCAGCCGCATCCTAAAATCAAGGTCGCAGCCTAAAACTCCAAAACAAGCGGCACCGGCTAGCTAATTTAACTATAAGCTTGTTTTAAGAATCCTTTTACTCCTATTAAAGTAAGAATACCGATACCTACAAGCAAGCCGGCTATTGATATGAGCCACCGGATATGGCTTATCTGAGGAGTTATTACGGCTCTGAAACCTTCGCTGGCATAGACCATCGGATTTATTAGGATTAGGTTTTGTAGCCAAGCAATCTTGCTCAAAGATGTCCAGGGATAGTAAGTTGCTCCCAAAAAGATCATAGGAATAATGATAATGGCAAACATCGTCGAAATTTTTTGCGGATTGACGTTTGTGCCCAGAGCCAGGCCCCAGCAGGCGCTGGCAATTCCTACAAGAAACAAAAATATTAACAGAAGAGGATAGCTGGTTATAGTTATATCTAAGTTATTTCTCATAATTACCCAGGCTACCGGAAAGACTAAGGCTCCGGCTAGCCAAGCCTGAACAGTTCCCATGGTGATTTTTTGTACGATTAGGGCAGAGGTCGATATTGGCGACATCAAACGGTCTTCGATCTCCTTTGTCGTACCAAAGTCATAGGAAAGCGGGATTGCCGTTCCCAAGACTCCGGCCATCATCATCGAAGAAGCGATGATACCGGGCATCAAAAAGTTAGCGTACCCGGGCTCTACTTGTCCGACGCTTGGCAAAACATAGCCAAATATAAAAACGAATAGAAAGGGTTGCACGATTATTCTGGCAGAGAACTCAAAGAAATCTCTGCCCAGGACTCTTATGTCTCTCTCTATCAATGCCAAAAATGTTTGCATAGATAAAACCAAATCCTAAATTCTAATATCTAAGTTCTAAACAAATTCGAAACCCTAAACTCAAATGCTCTAAACTGTTTGTATAATTTGGAAATTTGGATTTTGATATTGTTTAGGATTTCGGATTTAGTGCTTAGTATTTTCATTATTTAGTTTCTTAGCCCTCTTCCAGTAAGGTGAATGAATACATCCTCTAATGTCGGTGTGTGCAGCTGAATACTTCTAACTTCAAGATCGTACTTTGTTGCGATATTTACAACCTGCTGAACCAAAGGTTTACCGTCTTGTGCACTAAGCGATAGCTTTCCGTCATCAATTCTCAAATCATCAATGTTAAGTTTCTTCAGATCAGTGACAAATTCTTTTTTATACTCGCTTACCTCGGCTTCAATTATATTCAAACTGGGAATCATTTTCTTTAGCTTTGCCGGTTTATCTATTGCCAGAACTTTTCCTTTATCAATAATGGCTACTCGGTTACACAAAACATCTGCTTCTTCCATGTAATGAGTGGTGAGGAAAATAGTCTGTCCATTTTTGTTTAGATCTCGAATTTTATCCCAAAGGAGTCTTCTGCTCTGCGGGTCTAATCCGGTTGTTGCTTCGTCGAGGAACAAGACTTTAGGTTTGTGCATAAGAGCGCGGGCAATCATCAGACGCTGGCTCATGCCGCCGGAAAAACTGCGGACAAAATCATCGCTCCTATCTTTAAGACCAAACCACTCCAGAAGATCATCCGCTTGTTTTTCCCTCTCTTCTTTCTTTACGCCAAAATATTTAGCGTGAAACAAAAGATTTTCCCGAGCGGTAAGGCTTCTGTCTAAAGTCAGCATCTGCGGTACAACGGCGATTTTTCTTTTTAGCTCGACTTTTTTCTTAATGTCGGTTCCGTCGATAAAAGCAGTTCCGCTATCTGCTTTTACCCGAGTTGTAAGTACACCGATAGTTGTAGTTTTTCCGGCTCCGTTTGGTCCTAAAAAGCCGAATGTTTCGCCTTCTTCTACTTCAAAGGAAACTCCTCCAACCGCTTCAATATAGCGCCTGCCTCTTAATCTATATGTCTTTTCGATATTTTTGACTTCTATTATTGGTTTTTTCATTAGCACAAGTGAAATCCGTAATTTGTATATCGTATTTCGTAATTCGAAAATTCACGGTTTACGAATTACGAACCCCGAACTACGAACTTTTTGGTCCAATCTTTTCGAATCCGGCGTATTTATGAAGAACTCCCGGGATTTTTATTGAGCCGTCTTTCTGCTGGCCGTTTTCCATCAAAGCAATAAGCATGCGTCCTAACGCTATCGCTGTGCCGTTTACGGTGTGAACATTAACGTTTTCTTTTTCCGTACGCATTCTTATGTTTAGGCGCCTGGCTTGATAATCCGTCGTATTGCTAGTTGAAGTCAGTTCCCGGAAAGCGTCCTGTCCCGGCAAATAAACGTCGAGGTCGTATTTCTTAGCCGCACTTACTCCCAAATCACAGCCGCAAATATTTACGACGTTATAATGTAGTCCCATATCTTTCATGATTTCTTCTTCAATCGAAAGTATGAAATCGTGTTCTTGATAGCTCTCATCTGGTTTTGCAAAAGAAAACATCTCTACCTTGTCGAATTGGTGAACGCGGAACATTCCGCCCATGTCTTTTCCGTAAGTCCCAGCTTCTCGTCGAAAACAAGTCGAAAAACCGGCATAGCGCTTGGGAAGCTCGTCTTCATTCAAGATTTCGTCAGCGTGATATCCGGCAATACTCACTTCGGATGTTCCCACCAAATAAAGGTCGTCATGCTCTGTTTTGTATATTTGACTCTCATCAGCCGGAAGGAAGCCTGTTCCATACATGGCCATCCCTTTTACCAGAACCGGAGGAACAACCGGCGTAAATCCCTTAGATTTCAATTTGTTAAAAGCGTATTGCACCAGGGCATATTCAAGTAAGGCAAGCTCATTTTTCAAGTAGACGAAACGAGAGCCACTGACTTTTGCGGCTCTCTCAACATCCATAAGATCCAAAGTTTTGCCTAGCTCTACGTGATCTTTTGGCTTAAAGCCGAATACCGGTTTTTTGCCTTCGGTACGGATAACTACGCTGTCCGTATCCTTCTTGCCTTTGGGAACCGTTTTGTGAGCCGGATTGGGGATTGTAATTAACATCTCTTTAACCTTATTCTCGGTTTTTTCCAGTTCAGCCAGGCCACTTTTCAGATCGTCTGAGACCGATTTCATTTCCTTTATTTTGGCTTGTTTTTTTTCAGCTGGAGCAGCTCCGATTTCTTTGCTGGCTTTGTTTTGCTTGGATCGAAGCTTATCAGTTTCTGTCTTTAGCTGGCGGCGCTTATCGTCAAGTTTTAATAACCTTTCCAGATTAACGACAACGTTTTTGCGCTCCAGGCCGGCTTTGACCTCTTCAAGATTTTTTCTGATGTAAGGGATGCTAAGCATATCCCTATTATTATGGAATAAAAAAGCTTTATTGCAAATATTTTAGATATTTCCGGATTAAGCTTTTTTCAGGTTATATATTTCTTTTGATTTTTCGAATTGGCCCGGATGCGCACAAAAACTTTTTTGGCTCCGTTCTCATAAAGGCGTTCTTTTATGTCCTGAGCTATCATAGAGGCAAACATTGGCGTACTGAATGGCGTTGCCAGGTGAAAATCGACTGTGACGATACTATCTCTGATGATGATGTTATCTATAAGATGAGCCTTCGTTATTGACAACCCCAGCTCGGGATCGATCACTTTGCTCAGTATTATCGAGACTCTATCCTTGCTCAGCGCCGCTTTTTTATCCTTCTGTTGCCTCTCTTTTTTATTCAACATTCTAATCTAATATTTCCCGCAGCGAGGCCGCAGAAACTAAAAAATAAAAGAATATGAAAAATTTTCGGTGAGTACTTGTTTTATAAAGCTTAAGGAAATAAAATCCAGTTAATGGTAAAAAAGAGCATATACGTGAGAAGAATTGTCCCAATTCTTATCGCAGCAATCGTAATAGCAATATTTATATCAGGCTGTGAAGAAGCTACAGTTACCTCGCAAAGAGAAAAATTTTCCTCTGTGAAAGTCGAGCATTCTAGAAATTTTTATACCGTGGGAACGGTGAGTAAATCGGCAGCAAGTGATGCTCAAGAAGGCGTGATAGAAACATCCAAATCTTATCTTGAGGCTGCTTACCTCGATCTGATTTCTGCAAAGAGTGACAGCTATCAATCTGACCTTCTTTCTTTTATTAGCGAAGATAGTTTCGATAGATTCAAGGTCGATTGGCATAACTTAAGCTTGGGAGGGAGCGCCGGCGGTCTTAAATCTATTGAAGAGAAAAAGCTTAAAGTGCCCTATGTCACAGTGCAGTTTGATAAGTCGAAAAAGCCAAAGTTAGGTACTTTTCAATATATTTTAGATGTTAAATACAAAAAAGATAACAAGACGATGAAGCTAAATACGTACGGCTGGCTTGTACTGGAAAAACAGGGAAATGATTGGAAGATTTTTGATTACTATGCCAAGCAGCACATAGGAGAAGGATAGCTTTGGGAAAAAGAGTAAAAAAGATGGCGCTAAGCAAAAAAAT
>JAUUWJ010000263.1 GCA_030589175.1 Actinomycetes bacterium | reverse complement strand
GCGGTGACCATGAAGCCAATAAGACAAGGTCTGTTGATGAACACCAAGATTTTCGGCCCACCATTTCTTTCTTCCGTGGCCTTTTTCCCGGCAATCTTTTTCAATTCTCTTAATTACGTGCAATTCTTCCATTTATAATATTTAACGTTTTGTTTTAATTTTAAACCATTTAGAAATAGTTTGTCAAAGAGAGTGAATTTATTATTTGATTCAATTAAAGATTAAAAATTAATTATTGAAGATTGAAGATTGTTTACAGTTTGCTTGTCCCGCGAACGGCGGGGAAGTTTAAAGATCCTAAATACGTGTGTTTGAATTGAGTTTTTCTACTTCCTTGTTACATGATTTATTCTGGCCTTCTCCCGTAAAGCAATATATGCATCCGCTTGCACAGCGTCCATATTCTTTGATCTGTTTTTGAAATAGCTCCATATCTTCTTTATTGATTGTTGGCTTTTGTATACTTAAATATTTTAAAATATCTTGCGTCGATACCTTATAATCATGCTTGCTGGACAGTTCTTTTTCAAAAGCGGACTGGGCCACTTGGGCTATTACCGATTCGATATCTGCAGGAGTAAAGTTTTTAGCTTTTTCCGCAACTAGCTCCAGGTCAATAGTATTATGATTGATTTTTTCCAGATAAATGGAAATCACTGCGCTGGCAGCCTCTTTATCTAATGGGCCGATAGGCAATATGAAGTCAAAACGTCCCGGCCTTAATAGCGCCGAATTTAAGTGATGAATATGGTTAGTCGCGCAGACAAGCAAAACCTGCTCATTTTTTCTAAACTGCGGTATCTGTTTTAGCATCTCGTTTGAGAGCATACGTTCTGCTTTGGTTGCTTTTTCCGCATTGATTGCAAGCTCTTCAAATTCATCGATAAAAACTACTATGTTTTTTAATCCGTTAAGCTGGGAAAATATTTGTTTGAGCTGTTGGGCCTCAAAATGCAAGCCTTCTGTTACCAGTTCGCTCGGACTTATCTCGACTAAAGACCATCCTAGCTTACCGGCGATACCTTTTGTGAAAGAGGTCTTTCCGGTCCCTGGAGGGCCGAACAAAAGAAGTGCTTTCGGAAGCGTGACCCCGTGTTTTTTTGCTAGCTTTTTGTTTGTGAGCGGCAGTAAAATCTTTTTTTCTATTATTTCCTTTTGTGCTTTCATGCCTGCAATTGAATCCCAAGCTGAAGACTCTACCTTTATAACTTCGGCTGCCTGCATATTTAAATGTTCTAGGTCCTTATTAAGTTTCGTAACACTCATCTTTTAATCCCTTCCTTATATTATTACCGGACCAGAAAAAGAACAAATTGATGTAAGTCAAACTCTAGACTCTGATTGAAGATTGAATTTTTCGCTTTTTCGAAAAAGCGAAAAAGAAGTAGCCAGTTCCCGCCCGCCTATACGCTAATTACCATTAGGCTAGCGGGCAGGTCTCGAGAAACTGAACAGAAATCTGTTTCTTTGAGGTTCGTAGTTGAAGTCTAAAAGAGCAAGATCAAAGAGCGTCACCGCTGCCCCGTTCTAGTATCTAGAGACTAGAGACTAGAGACAAGAAACTAGAAAGGGACACCCCTTCATCTTTTTTGCTGTTCAAGGGCCGAGGGTCGTGCCTTTGGGGACTGTCCCCTCTT
>JAUUWJ010000227.1 GCA_030589175.1 Actinomycetes bacterium | reverse complement strand
AGCAAGACGTGGAGCTTATTAGTGAAAATCGCAGTAATCGGAACAAGAGGAATACCAGCAACACAAGGAGGAGTAGAAAAACATGTTGAAGAACTCTACCAGCGCCTTGCCCTAAATCACGATGTAACTGTCTACTGTCGTAATAGCTATACACCTAAAAGCTCAAAAGAGTTTAAAGGAATACGGCTTAAGCATTTGCCTAATCTAAATAGTAAGCACTTAGATGCGATTTCCCATACTTTTCTTGCTTCGATTGATTCTATTTTCCGAAAGTATGACATTATACATTTTCACTCTGTAGGGCCTTCTTTGCTGTCTTTTGTCCCTAAAATAAAGCGCCGGGCAAAGATAGTTGCCACTATTCATGCTCTTGACTGGCAAAGTGTTAAGTGGGGAAGATTTGCAAAGAGAGCTCTTGTGCTTGGAGAGAAGGCAAGCGTGACTTTCCCGGATGTAACTATTTGTGTGTCTAAATATATCCAAAATTATTTGAAGGAAAAGTATGGTACAGCAGTACAGCATATTTCAAACGGCATAAACCAACCGGTATTGGCAGAAGCTTCTAACATAAAGAAATTTTCTCTTGATAAAGGTAGCTACATTCTTTTTCTGGGCAGGCTTGTGCCGGAAAAAAATTGTCATCTGCTTATTAAGGCTTTTAAGAGTTTGGACACAAATCTAAAGCTGGTAATTGCCGGAGATACGGGGCATACTAACGGTTATTACGGAAGTCTGGTTAAAGAGGCTTCAGGCGATAAAAGAATAATATTTACCGGTGGTGTAACCGGGCGCCTCTTACAAGAGCTGTTTACAAATGCTTATATATTTGTCTTGCCTTCGAATAAAGAGGGAATGTCTATTGTTTTGCTTGAGGCTTTAAGTTACGGACTGCCCACGCTTTGTAGTGATATTAAGCCAAACCTCGACATAGTCAAAGGAAATAACACATATGCAACTACGTTCACTTCTGATAAGCAAAAAGACCTTGAAAATAAAATTTCTACAATGATTAATAGCACCAATGGAATATTTGAAAGAGCTCAAAAAGCGCAAAAATATGTGATTTCAAAATATAATTGGGACAATATTGCTGAGCAAACTGAAAAAGCATACAAGGGACTGTTTAATTAATGGCAAATGCCGGTTTCGATAAAAGAAAAATGCCGAGAAACGTGATACCGACTGATACAGTAATATCGGTAACAGACAATTGTAATTCGCAATGTGCCATGTGTAATATTTGGCAATCAGAGTCAAAGAGAAATATTCCTCTAGACTATCTCAATAATCTGCCGACAACTTTAAAATATATTAATGTCAGCGGAGGGGAACCGTTTCTTAGAACTGATTTAGTTGATGTCATAAAGAGCCTGATAAATCGTTGTCCAAAAGCAAACGTAATTATCTCTACAAACGGATTCTTAACTAAACGAATTAGCAAAACCATGGCACGGATCAAGAAATATGCTCCTCATGTTGGAGTAGCAATATCGATTGACGGAATCGGAGATATTCACGATAAGATTCGTGGTATTCCCGGTTCTTTTAAACAAGCCACAGCTACAGTCGAAGAACTTATCAGAGCTGGTTTTACGAATTTAAGGCTAGCTTTTACTGCCGCGAAAGGCAATGTCGCTGAGCTGAGCTGCGTTTACAATCTTGCTAATAAATATGGTATCCAGTTTACCTGTTCAGTAGCTCACAATTCTGAAATATTTTTTAAAACATCTAGCAACAACGGTCTTGATCGGGATGAATTACACAAACAATTATCCTTAGTTGCTCGAAAAGAGCTTATGGCTTTTAAGCCAAAAAAATGGCTAAGAGCCTATTTTTATCAAGGATTGCTTGGCTTTGCTTTAGGTGAACCCAGGCTGTTGCCTTGTGTTGCCGGTAGAAACTCATTTTTTGTAAATACAGATGGCTCCATCTATCCATGTTATGTTTTAAACGTCCCAATGGGAAATCTCAAAACCAAAGACCCCTTTGACAAGACTTGGAATTCAAGTAAAGCGTTGAAGGCTCGTAGCAGTGTAAGCAATTGTCAAAAAAATTGCTGGATGATTTG
>JAUUWJ010000176.1 GCA_030589175.1 Actinomycetes bacterium | reverse complement strand
AACCAAATTATCTTTACGAGTCGTCATTTATGCCGAATGATCCAAGTAGAGCAGCTCAGTGGAGTTTGCATAATTACGGACAGATCATATCAGGCACGGCGGGTACATCGGACGCAGATATCGACGCTTACGAAGCTTGGGATATTGATAGAGGCCTTTCCAATACTATAACTGTCGCCGTAATCGATTCCGGAATTGATAGTGCTCATCCTGATTTGAGCTCTAAGCTTTGGCAAAATACCGATGAAATTGCCGCAAATGGAGTCGATGACGACGGCAACGGATATGTTGATGACATAAACGGTTATAACTGGGCCGGTATATCCTCGTATTCAGCTAATGTTGGTTTTATAGTCGGAAAAGACGCTACTTATTTAATGGCTCAATCAATAAAGGGCACAGGCAAAGATCTTACTCACATCGGCTTATTTTTGAGAAAATCAGGCTCCCCCACTTCTAATATCAATGTTTATGTGAGAGACTCGCTTGACGGAAACAACTTGGCAACGCTGACAATTCTTCCGAGCGATGCCAGTTCTTCATATACAACAGTTTACAAAGAACTCAGCGGTTCGGTTAACCTGGTTAATGGTCAAACTTACTATATAGTTTTTCAAGCATCCGCATCGGATAGCAGTAACTTTTATTATGTCGCAAGCAATTCCTCGAGTTATTCATATTATAGATCCGATCCCTATAAAGACGGAAAAATGCATTGGCATGATGGCTCTGTCTGGCTCGATTACGACAACGATGATTGGTTTTTTACTACTAATGAAAATGCCAATCCACGCGATGACAACGGACACGGCACGCATGTCGGAGGTATCATCGGGGCGGCTGCAAACAATGGAGTAGGAGTAGCCGGAGTCTCGCATGGTGCTAAAATAATGCCATTAAAGGCGGGAGACTCAAGCGGCTCTCTATACACTTCCGACATTATAAGTGCTATTAACTATGCTTCAAATAACGGAGCAAAAGTTGTTAACATGAGTTTTGGCGGTACCGGTTATTCTGCACTAACCCAACAAGCAATTAATACCGCAACACTAAACAGTGTTACATTTCTTGCCTCTTCTGGAAACTCATACAGCTCAACAATGCAATATCCGGCCGGCTATACGAACGTAATAGGAGTAGGAGCAACAACAAACTTGGACACTAAAGCAAGTTTTTCTACCTACAATAGCAGCGTCGACGTCAGCGCGCCCGGCTGGAAAATATACTCTACTATGCCAACTTACCCCGTCGGTATGAACAGTTATGGATATTCAAATAATTATACTTACATGAGCGGGACTTCTATGGCTAGCCCGATGGCTGCCGGTGTTGCAGCTCTGGTCCTTTCAAAAAATCCCACTTATTCACCGGCTCAGGTAGAATCTGACCTGAAAACATATTCAGATGATTTAGGAGCAAGAGGCCGAGATGATTCTTTCGGCTATGGGCGAGTCAATGCTTATAGGTCTTTAGGACATATCGCTGATGATAGAGACACTACGGCCCCATCAAAGCCGACTATATCCAGCTCAACCCATCCCTCCAGCTCAAAATACTATCCAAACAATAATCCTGCTTTCTCCTGGAGTGCAACTGATGCATCAGGAATTGCCGGATATAGCTATATCCTTAGCCAATCATCTTCTACTACGCCCGATGCGATAAGCGAAGGTGCTCATTCTTCAATAACCTATAAAGGAATCGGTAGTGGCACTTGGTACTTTCATGTAAGAGCGGCCGATAACGCCGGTAACTGGGGACAAACTTCTCATTATTTAATCAAAATAGATAAATCTAGACCTAAAACTTATGCAAGAAAAGCTAAAGCTAAAAGAATTAGCAAGAAAAAAGCGCCCCGTTATAAAAAACTCTCAAATGCTTACAAAACAAAATACAAAAAAACCCGCAACCGACGTCTGCGTAGACGATATCTAAAAAAATATAGGAAATATTCGAGACTTTATAAACTGGCTAAAAAACAAATTGCTACCGTTAAACTTTATTGGAAAATCAAGGACTCTTACTCTGGAAATAAAGTTTTCGCAAAATTAAGAATAAAGAAAAAAGTTTATTTAAAAACCCGGGCCAAAAGGAAAAAAACCTATCTGGCGATTTATAAAAAGTATGCAAGAAAATACCGTAAAACCAGAAATCGCCGGCTTCGCAGGCGCTATAGAAACATAGCTAAGAAATATTTTCGCTTATATCGCAAAACTAAAACAAGTGTTTACAAGAACTTAAAAACATATAAAGGATGGACTAGCGCTAATCGTTACAAGTATTCTAAATGGCAAACAAATAAACCGGGGAAATATAAATACTTTATCTATGCAAGAGACCGAGCGGGCAATCGGCAAGCAAACATAGCGAGCAACACTATTATTATTAAATAGAGCTTTGCTAAAAAAGAATCAAGAATTTGGCAAGCAATTTATTATCCGGGCGCTAATCTAGTTAAACTCTTTCCATATACTCGCCAGTGCGAGTATCTATCTTTAGAGTATCTCCTTCATTTACAAATAAGGGTACTTGTACTTTCAGGCCGGTCTCAAGCTTAACTTGCTTTGTAGCGCCTGTAGCTGTGTCTCCTTTTATCCCCGGCTCGGCCTCTACAACTTTTAGGTTCACGGTGATTGGCGGTTTGATTTTTATAAGATTTCCTTTATTAAAACTGGCGTCTATTTCTGTTCCCTCAACGATATAGTCAGCCGCCTTGCCAACTTGATTTGTATTGAGCGGAATTTGCTCATAAGTCTTGCTGTCCATAAAATGGTAACTGCTACCGTCATTGTACAAATATTGAAGTTTCTTGTGCT
>JAUUWJ010000121.1 GCA_030589175.1 Actinomycetes bacterium | reverse complement strand
CATTGGTCATTGGTCATTGGTCGTTTATGAATTATACACTAACGCTACACACGAAAATCGGTTATTTCTTCGACCCACGACTTACCACTCACGACAACCGGTTCTAAACAATGAATCTCACTGTGCTTGTCTCTGCAGGTTAAAAGCCCGCACGCAATTACGCCCATCACTTTTAGCTTGATAAAGAGCTTCATCAGCTTTTTCAAGTAAAGCCGACGAGCCTGTTGAGTCTTTCGGATAACTAGCCACACCAATGCTAATTGTTACACCATCCTTGATGCCGCTTTTACAAAGAACTTTCTCGATATTTTTTCGTACTCTTTCGGCAAACTTGATTGCTTTTTGAGAATTAGCTTCGGGCATCACGATACAAAATTCTTCACCGCCGTAACGAGCTACGATATCCCCTTTTCTGCTTTCTTCTTCTAAAATCAAAGCAACTTTCTTTAGCAGTTTATTCCCGCTTTGATGGCCAAACGTATCGTTATATTGTTTAAAATAATCTATATCGATCATAGCCAAAGAAAGCGGACGGTCATATCGGTCGGCTCTGGTAATCTCGTCATCCAAGCGGTCTAGAAAATGCCTTAGATTATATAAGTGTGTTAGCTCATCGGTGATAGCCATCTGTTTTGTGGACTCTAACAATTTTGCTTTTTGTATAGCCAAAGCCGCCATGTTCCCCAGTAAAGTCAGAATTGAAAGGTCGCCTTGCTTAAATTGTCGCACTTTAAAATCATCGACATATAAAATTCCCTGGATTTTACCTTCCGCTTTTAGAGGTACAGCAACAAGTGATTTTATCTTTTCTTTGAGAAATAAAGGATTGTTTAAGGACTTATTGTCAGCGGCATCCGAGACAATCACCGGCCCTTCTGAATTAAATATAAGTTCGGTAAGGCCTCCCTTTCTAAGCCGCCATACTTGATCCTTTATAAAGTGCTCACTAAATCCCTTGGCAGCACCAAAATACATTTCATCGCTGGCTTCATCATAAATGACCAGAGAGCCAGCCGGCGATTCGGTAAGGTCCAGAGCTTTGTCTACTATGACTTTATAGACTTCTTGCAACTTAGAACTCTGGGTTAATTTCAAGCCTAAGTCATATAAAGACTTATGTTCATGTAAACGGTTCTCAATTACTTTTCTGACTTTTTTTCTTTGTTCAATTAGGTCCCAAACAAATTTAGCGCTTAAGCCGCTAATCACTTCCGCTTTGTCAGAGATAATATTTTGAATTTTTGCTGAAATTTTGTTATCTCCGGTAACATTTACGACCAAATCAGCATTATTTTCTTTTAGGAGCTCTTTGTAGTCCTTATAAATGGGGACCCCTAAATCTTTGGCAAGTGGCAAAATAGGAGCTTTATCAAGCTTGTCGGCAACTCCTATTACCTTAATACTTTTGTCATCTTTCAATATATCGAGAAGAGCAATTCCGCCTTGCCCTCCGCCAATAATTGCTACATTTACCTTTTTCATGCTATCACTCTTTGCTGCCACCTTTTCCTAATATTATCGGCATAATATAACAGAACTTAATTGCTGCCAAGTAAAAAAGTTTACCACTCCTTGTTTTTTAGTCAAGGAATCTTTTGGCAAGGTATTTCACCCATGAAGAGTTAGATATTTTATAGTTTATCGATATGTTATAATTTGCTTTTAGTGGTAACAAGCAGTAGGGTATTTAGATTATTTCTAACATTTATATTTGTAATATTTTTCTGCCTCAACTTAGCTACGGCTAAAGCAGAGCCGTTGGGTTCTCAAAAACAAGACATTGTTTCCGAACTTATTACCTTAAAATCAAAGAATTCACGTCTTGAAACTGAGGCAAACAAGCTTGATGAACGGCTTTCAAAAGTAGACAAACACCTCACTAAACTTAATAAACAAATAATTGATAAAGAATTTAAACTAAATAAGGAACTTAGTATTCTCGCTAAAAGAGCAAAAGCGCTTTATAAAGAAGAGCGTCATCATACTAGTTTGCAAATCATTCTGGCCTCTCAAAGCATATATGAATTTCTTACCAGAATTGAATTTTTTGGCCTCATAATCAAACAGGATATAAAGCTATTGAAAAAGACAAAGATTGACCGCTCTCGTCTAATAAAACTAAAGAGCTCATATGTAGACAAGCGCAAGAAAATCGTATCCCTCAAACAAAGAAAACAGCAAACGATATCCGAAGTAAAAACGGTAAGAGTCAAACTGAGAAAAAAATTAAAGGTAGCCAACGACCGAGAAAAAGCCTTAGTCAGCAAAGGGCTGAATTCGGCCAGTTTTTATGACCGGTACTTATTTTCTAAAAAAAGCCCGATGACCGGACTGGGCCCCACACTTGTTACAGCCGGAAGAACTTTTTCAATTAATCCCAATATTGTTATAGCCATCGCCGGCGTAGAAAGCGGCTTTGGCCGGCATAATGCCAATTCGTATAACGCCTGGGGCAGAAAAGCAAAGGGTGGTGGTTACGAAGCTTTTCCTTCTTGGGAGGCGGCCGTTTTTAATCAAACCCAGTATTTAAGAGTAAAATATTACAACAAAGGATTAAAAGATTTAGTAAGCATAGGGGCTAAATATGCTCCCGGCAACACTAGCTGGCCGCCTAAAGTAGAACACTTTCTTAATGATATCCAAGCATTTCGCAGAAGCAGCGGATAGCAGATTGCAAATAGCTGATAGCATATGGCGAAAAAAGAAAGAGTAAAACCGTTTGTGGGTTGTCGGTTATCGTTTGTCGGTATTTAGGATAAAGCTTCCTGTAAATTATGAATCTAGTCTTTTTATCAATAATAATTGATTAAAAAATACTATAATAATTTGTATTTAAATCAGTCGATAGTTATAGCTTCTAACTATGACTACTTTATATAAATATATAACCATTTAATCAAATAGTTAGAATAACCACAACCGACTCACCACTCACGACAAACGTTTTTTTCCGACAACCGACCCACTACAACCGACTACCGGTTTACTTTCGCCTCTCACCTATCTTCAATCCATCTACTGCAAAACAATGAGCGTCCCTTGCTTATGCATCCATATCCAAGTGGATTATTTTACGCCGTATTTTATGCACTCAAGTATTCAAATACTTTTAGCGCTAATTTTTCAAATACTTCAAAAGTATTTCTGACATAGCTTTCTTTTCTATGTTTCATATGTCCACCTCCCATTTTTTTTATTTTATTTTCCCCTGTTTTTTTATTTTTAATTTTTAACTTTTAATTTAGGGCTATGCCCTACGTAAAATCCTCGTCTTGTATCGCGCTTAATCACCTACCTGCATCTAGTAATAGGCGGAGCAGGTCTTAATCACTCATTGTCTTACCGAACATATGTTCGATTAAATAATAAAAGAAGGATAGGCAAGTGTCAAGAGGAAAAATGGATTTCGTAAATCGTAGTTCATGATTCTTGATTCGTGTTCGAGATTTTAGGAAATTTTATTGGAGCTCGTAAATAACGTCAGCTCAACAACGAGCCACGAGCTACGATTTACGAACTACGATCTTTAATTCTTAACTGATCTTCTTCATCTATTTGAATTTCAGATCTTATGCTTAACATCTTCTTCTCGACTAAATAATTGCCTACGATGAGAGCATCCAAATCAGTGCCGCCGAAACAGTTAAGAGCGTCTTCAACCGCGCAAACAAT
>JAUUWJ010000234.1 GCA_030589175.1 Actinomycetes bacterium | reverse complement strand
TTTACCGGCTCACCGGCTACACTCCTCGTCAAACTCGGAAGAAAGCTTTTCTTTAATTTGCCCTCAATAACCTTTAAGTAAGCATAACCACCGGCGAGCGTTAGTATTATGACGGCTATAAAGCTTGATGCTATTATTTGTCCTTTAGTTAAATTCTTCATAGTTTAGAAAAAATTACTTTCGTCATTATAACAAACAAACTATTAAATAAAAGAATCCCTGATATGAGATATTGCAGATTTTTTTTAATTTATGCTTTATCGGTCAAATATGTATCTTTTATCTTGTTAATAATTTTAGAGCTGGAAAAACCTTTAATGAAAGGAATTATTATTACTTCTGCTCCATAAGATTTCACTACTTTGGCTTCGGGTAATTCGCTTATTTTGTAATCACCGCCTTTGACAAAAATATCCGGTTTTACTTTGCTAATAATATCTTCAGGCGTATCCTCATTGAAAAAAGTAACAATGTCGACAAAATCCAAGACCGATATCATCTCTGCTCTTTGCTCTTGATTAATTACCGGTCGGCCAGCGCCTTTAATTCTTCTTACCGAATCATCAGTATTCAAGGCAACGATTAAAATATCTCCTAAATCACTCGCTTTTCTTAAATATTTAATGTGTCCGGGGTGTAGCAGATCAAAACACCCGTTGGTAAATACAATTTTTTTGTTGTTAGCTTTGTTTTCTTTGGCAATCTCTACAGTTTTATCTAAGGTCATAATCTTAGCGCTTTCCAGCTCAAAGCGCCTAAGAAGTTCTTTTTTGCTAACTGTTGCCGTAGCTAGCTTGCTAACTTGTATTGCTGCCGCCTGATTTGAAAGCAATACTGCATTTTCAAAAGAAGCACCACAAGCTAGAGCAAGAGCCAGAGCGGCAACCACGGTATCACCCGCTCCGCTTACATCAAAAACTTCTTTTGCTTCTGTTGGAACATGAATGGCTTTTCCGTCTGTGGTAAAAAGAGACATCCCTTCAGAAGCCCGTGTTATTAAAACGTTACTGCCGAGCTCGGTACTTAACTTTTTGCCCATTGCAGCAATGTCTTTCTCGTCCTGTCCTTTTATACCGGTCATCTTACTTGCCTCTCTAAAATTAGGAGTTATTAGATCCACGCCCTTGTAAAGCTCGTATTTCGTAGATTTTGTATCTACCAGAATTTGTTTTTTGTGTTTTTTAGCTAAATTTATAATTATGGAAACTAAAGCAGGAGTTAATGTTCCCTTAGCATAATCAGAGATTCCTATAATATCTACTTGTTCGATGTATTGCTTTATATTGTTGATGAGTTTTTCTTCTACGCTATTATTGATTAACTCAACTTTTTCGTAATCGAGCCTGATAAGTTGCTGGTTTTGCCCTATCACCCTTACCTTGGTTATAGTTGGCTTTTTCTCATCAACTACTACACCGCTCGCATCTATCTTTTTATGCTTTAAGATAAGGGAAAGTTCTATAGCTGCCGAATCGTTACCAATTGAGCCAACCAGGAAAGCTTGCCCGCCCATGTCAACAATATTACTAGCAAGATTTGCAGCTCCACCGGGATAATGGGTTTCTTTGTTTATTTTTACAACTTGAACGGGAGCCTCCGGAGAAACTCGTTCAACTTCTCCCCATAAGTACTTATCAGCCATAATATCGCCAATTACAAGAACTTTTTTCTTGGGAAAATTATTAATTATTTCTGAAATATTATCCATTACTTATCAGTAACCTAGAGTTTCACTAGCTAATTCTACCTTACCAGGTGCTTAATATAAAGATTAAAGTCTTTAATAAGCTTTTATGTCCTACCTTTTACCTCTTACTTCTTTTTCCTCACTTCTTGCTCCTCACTTCTAATCTTTAATCTCTAACTCCTAATCACCGACTATTGACAACTGACAACTGGCAACTGATAGGCTATAATACGATTGCTCAGGAACTGAAATGATCGCAAAAATTAAAGAAATTTACAAATACAG
>JAUUWJ010000044.1 GCA_030589175.1 Actinomycetes bacterium | reverse complement strand
TACCAGCCGTCATAAGCATCGGGCCGGGAAGGATCTAAAGTTATAGTTGTACAAGGTGTTGAATACATGCAAGTGAGGGGATCTGATGGTGGCTCACTTCCTGAACTTTCTTGAGCTCCTACTGTCATTGTTGGTTCATTACTGGTCCAATTTCTCACTCTTACATTATCGAACTGGTGTTTTCCTGCCCAAAAGGACCAACCGGGACGTAAGTCGGACTCAGAGGAATAGCTAGTAGTTCGAAGCGTAGACCAGTTTTTTCCTCCGTCTATGCTTCTATCATAATAATTGCCACCGCTTTGTCTTAATCTAAACCTAACCTTATAATCGGTGTTTCTGCTCCAAAAATAATTCGATATAAGAGCATTATCAAGTCGCTCTCGATAAAAAACATAGGGCGTACCGTTTTTTGCTCCTCGATCCCAAAGGGCATACACCATGCGCGTATAATCTGCATCGTAGCTGGAGTCATGCCATCCCATCTTTACATGGTTGTAAGCAAGATTTTTATATCCGATCCTTTTATATTCCATTTCAAGGGAAACATCGGAGCGTGGGAAAGCGGTCTTGGCGATAATCGAATTAGCCCAGCTTAAGTTGTTTTTAAGATTAAATGTTAGTTTTCCGCCGGTCTCGCCGATATAAGAACCACTGTCTATCTCCATCCATTTTGTTGTATCAATCGTTCCGTCTTCAAAGTCGTCAAAGAATAGGAAAGTACCATCTCCATTTGACTCAGAAATAGCACCGGCATTGCCGTAATATACATAAATATCTTTTGATGAAGAAGCAGGGATGGAGGGAACCTTTACCCAAACGTCAGCACCATTTATATTGCTTTGTTCAAGCCAAAAGTTTAATTGAGTAGTGCCATCAGAATCGGTAAACCTCAAATCAGAATAATCTGCGTTCATAGCAGAGTTGTATGGTACGTCGATTCTTACTTGATAATCGGTTAAAGAAGAGGCGGTGCTGTTATCAATTGTAATAGGCGCTCTTCTTGTCCAAGCAGTATCAAACCAATCGGCTGCACTGGCGCTAGTTGAAAAAACAAAGAGAAAAAGGAAAAGAGAAATTAAGCATAGTAAAATTGTCAAACTTTTCGTTTTGCGGCTTGAAAAACTCATAAATCGCTCCTTTAATAGGAATTAAACTTTTTATTAAAAAATATTCTTTTTTACGCTGAATGCTTAACAGAATTGCATGGTTTTTGTTAAGTCCTGTGTGGAGCGTACATAAGTGTATCGTAATTATACAAACATTATAAAACTCTATGCTAATTTTCAAACAACAAGCTCTATCGTATATAAAGCGCTTAATAACAATATTACTAAGTTAACATCATACTTTCTTTTGGTGGTCAAGTCAATCCATAAAGTCAGTTTTTTTATCCCTTGTTTGGCAAGCCATTTAGGCTAGTTGCAGTGGTTAAGAGGTATCAATTAGTTTTTTGTTTATCAAATCATTATTAATCGTGTTGAATATGAGGATTTACGTGAGTCATGACATCTGAAACATCGGGCAGCATGCGCATAATTTCGCGTTTGACCATGCCGGCGGTATAATGGCTATCGGCAACGCTCATCTGAGAATCGATTTCTACTTTTATGTCGACAATCAGGTAAGGGCCGGTCTTCCTGGCTTTTACATCGGTTACGTGCTCTATGCCTTTTACCGAAAGAGCTATTTTCGTAATTTTATCCATAATTTCTTTAGGCGGCGATATATCAAGTAGTTCATTAGCCGCTTTATAACTTAGAAGATAGCCTATTCGAAAAATAAAGATTGCTACTACAATGGCTGCAATAGGATCAAGAATTAATAAGCCAAGCCTGGCTCCGACGATTCCAATAAGAGTAGCGACTGTTGTTATTGCATCTTTGCGGTGGTCCCAAGCGCTAGCAATAATAGCTATGCTGTCTATCTTTCTGCCAATCTTAATGGTGTAGAGATAAAGTCCTTCTTTTATGATTATTACGCCGATTGCGGTAAAAAGCGCAAAAAGAGTCGGCACGTGTTTTTTGCCTTCAATTATTGTTATTACGGCAAGTATTATTATTGCCACACCGCCGAGGATGATTATGAAGCCGATAAGAGCAGCAGTTAGCTGCTCGATTTTGAAGTGGCCATAAGGATGTTCGGGGTCTCGGGGCTTGCCCGATATTCGCATACTTACAAGGACAAAAATAGTGGCAATAATGTCACTTATCGATTCAAGGGCATCAGCAACAAGTGCTTGGCTGAAACCCAAGAAGCCGGCAAAACCTTTACCTATGGCCAAAAATATGTTGAAAATTAGGCCAATCCAAGTTACTCTTTGGCCTTCAACAAAACGTGATTCCATTTTTTAACTCTAGTTAAATTTAAAAAGTTAGTAAAGCTACCTTTTATTCGCCAATAATTACCCTTTTCTTTAATTGAAGGTTATTGAAAAAAGTGAACCGAAAGCCGATGATTATTGTTAAAATTGCCAGTCGATTACAAGAGAGCCTTTTTAAGGCTCTCTTCATTTTCTACAGTAGAGAGAGCCAAAATCTTATCTTCCGGCTGAAGCTTGGTTTCGCCTTTGGGAACGATTATTTTGTCGTCTCTTAGAATCGCTGTGATCAAAGCAGTCTCCGGCGGCAGCGGTAGTTCTTTAATTGCTTTACCCACAGACTTTGAATTCTCAGCAATGTTTAGCTCGATTAAGGAAATCTTACCCTTCTTTAGTTTTAGAAGAGTGATGATATCACCAAGTGTTGCTTCTTCTTGGATTATCTTAGCGATGATGTGAACGGCGCTTACGGCTACGTCAATGCCCCATTGCTGGGTAAAGAGCCATTCGTTTTTAGGATTATTAACTCGGGCTACAACTCTTTCTACTTTAAAAGTAAATTTTGCCAATTGGCCGATTACGACATTGTCTTCATCTTTACCGGTAACTGCTGCCAAAAGGTCGGCTTTGTTTGCGCCGGCTTCTTCCAGGGTTTGGGGGTCGGAGCCGTCTCCGTCGACAATCTTTGCGCCCTCTACTTCCTTTTCCAGTTTCTCCAGGATTTCGGCTCTCTTTTCAATAACACTTACTCTATGCCCGTCTTCTAACAGACTTTTTGCTAAATAACTTCCAACGCGGCCGCCGCCAACGATAATTGCAAACATCAATCCCCCTTATTAAAGCAAATACTAAATCCTAATATCTAAATCCTAACAATTCCTAAATTCTAAAGTTCAAGTTTTCTAAACGTTTTGTTTTTTGGATTTTGAACATTTGATATTGTTTAGGATTTCGAATTTAGTGCTTAGAATTTACAAGCTCTCCTTTACATATATTTATTCATTAAAACTCGCTTCTTTATGTAGTAAACAATAACTTCTTTAAGGTTGCTACTGCCGTATTCATGACAACAAAAGCGATACCGTCTTTTTCCTGGAGTATTGTTCCCGATGTGGGAACAAAGCCCCGCCCGTATCTAATTATTGAAATCGGGAGAATTTCTCCCGGAATAGTTAGATCAGCCACTTTTTTGCCCGATAACTGCGGTTTGATCTCTCCTTCGACCACCTCTACTTCGCCGTTTCCGAAACTCATATGCCGGATTAATTCGGCGTGAGCAATTACGTTGTTTATTTTATTTGCCGCCCAACTAGTTGAGCTAAATGTCTGGATTCCCAGTGTCTGGTAGAGTCGTTCGCGCAGAGGGTCATATATTCTTGCTATTACCTTAGGGACTTGAAAGCGGTTCTTTGCAATCAAAGCCGTTACTACATTGGCATTATCCGAGTTGGTAACTGATACTAAGGCGTCTGCTCTCTCAATTTGGGCTTCCTCAAGTGTATCCAAGTCGTAACCTAAACCCTCAACAGTCTTTCCCTTAAAGGCTTTGCCTAGTCGTTCGAAGATTTTTGGATTTTTATCTATTAGAATAACTTGGTGCTTTTCCAGGTCCAAGACCTTAGCCAAACGGGAACCGACTCGTCCGGCGCCTACAATGATAATGCGCATTTACCCTCCTGTTCTATAAAGAATACCATTTTTTTGTTAATAATCATCCTTTCTATGCTTTAACCGGAAAAAATCTTCGTACAATTAGCTTTCTTACTTCATCAAATATCAACGGTAAAGGTGCCAAGGCAAATAAAAATATCCAGTTAAGCGATCCAACCGGGGCTAGCCCGAATATTGAATTAAATGGCGGTACATTGATGAAAAAGAATATGAAAGCTATTTCACTAGCGATACCCCAGAGAAAAAAGCGGTTTGTAAAAAAGCCTATTTTAAATATTGATTCCCTTAAAGAACGTACTGCGTAACCGTTTCCAATCTGGGTTGTAACAATTGCGCCCAAAGACATTGTCGTAGCTTGAATATAGATGGGATTTGATTTGTAAACATTAAAACTTTGGGTTCCTAAATCCAAGATTGCTCTGAAACCAAAGCCGTTTTGAAAAAACATGAAAAGGAAAGCCCCAAAGCTGGCAGCTGCTTCTACCGGGCCTAAGAAACCGTAAGCTCTTAAAAGCACCCTGGCGTTTAAAAGTTTTTCTTTCTGATTTCTTGGCGGCCGCTCCATTACGCTGAGCTCGGGTTTTTCAGTTCCTAAGGCCAGAGCCGGGAATATGTCTGTTCCAAGATCTATAGCAAGTATTTGTAAAATAGTTAGAGACAGCGGTACCTTAAATACTACGAAAAGAATGAACGGTACGATTTGCGGGATATTGCTGGCTAAAATGTAGGTGATAAAGCGTCTTATATTGTCAAATACCGCTCTTCCTTCTTCAATAGCGTTGACAATTGAGGCAAAGTTATCGTCGGTAAGTATCATATCAGCCGCTTCTTTAGCAACATCTGTTCCGGAGATACCCATTGCAATGCCGATATCTGCTTTTTTCAGGGCTGGTGCATCATTTACACCGTCTCCTGTTACGGCCACTACATGGCCCTTACTTTTAAGAACTGATACCACTCTCATCTTATGTTCGGGGGATACGCGGGCAAAAAGGACCTCCTCCTCTTCAATCGCTTTAGAAAGTTCTTCATCACTTAAGTTTTCGATATCAGCTCCGGTAATGATGCGGCTTTCTTTTTTCACAATTCCGATACGATGAGCAATGGAATCGGCGGTGAGCCCATAGTCGCCGGTTATCATTATTATTTTTATACCGGCAGTTTTAGCTTTCCTCACAGCTTCAGTTACTTCTACACGCGGGGGATCCATCATAGCCATAAGCCCTACAAAAGTGAGGCCTTTTTCTACATCCTCCATTTTGTAGCTTGTTGTATCTTGAGAAATCTCTTTAATAGCAAAAGCTAGGACTCTTAAAGCTCTTTTGGCGTAATCGTCGTTTTGCTTAAGAATTTCATCTCGCATTTTCTCGTCTAACTTCTTAACTTTTCCGTCTAACCATATTTTGTCGCAAAGGTTGAGTGTTTCTTCGGGAGCTCCCTTTATATAAGCAATTGTCTGTTTAGGGTAGCGATATATTACGCTCATTCTTTTTCTAACCGACTCAAAAGGGAATTGATGGACTATGAGAGCTTCTTTGTAAGTTTTATCAAGATCAAAGTCACCTTTTGCTGCTGCAACGAGAAGGGCGGCTTCAGTCGGATCACCGATAATAGTCCATTTTTTTTGCTCTTCATTTGGCGGCAGGAGTTTAGAAGTATTGCTTAAAACGCCTGTCTTAAAAAGCAGGTTAAATTTTTTCTCAATCTCTGCTTTGTCTATTTCTTTGCCCTCTACTTCAAACTTACCCTTTGGCTCATAACCAACGCCGGTGACATCAACATTTTGACCGCTAATCCACATCTCTCTTACTGTCATTTCATTTTGAGTTAGTGTCCCCGTTTTGTCGGTTGCAATAACGTTTGTAGAGCCAAGTGTCTCAACTGAAGCTAGTTTCTTGATTAATGCATGGCGTTTGACCATTCTCTGAACGCCAAGAGCTAAAGACAGAGTTACGGTTGGAAGAAGACCCTCTGGAACATTGGCGACTATTATACCGATAGCAAAAATAAGGCGGTCTGAGGTCGTAAAGCCTTTAACGAAGCCTCCAATGAAGAAAAACAGGACACCCAAAAACACGGCTAAACCACCGATAATTTTGGTTAGGGTTATCAGTTGTTTTTGCAAAGGAGAGAGCTATGTTTTAATACTCTGAGTAAGGTAAGCGATTTTTCCA
>JAUUWJ010000248.1 GCA_030589175.1 Actinomycetes bacterium | reverse complement strand
ATCGGAGAAAAGAAGTTTGAAAAAATCAAAGACAAAGTTACTTTGTGATTTTGTTATTTGTAAAAAATGTTTACTGATTTATTAAGCGATAAAAGAATGAATATTTATGAGGCTCCCTTTAATAACTAAGCTTTCAATTTCTTTTGCTGTTGGCATAATTGCCGGTTTTTATGAGTTAGACTTCTCCGGTTATCTGCTAGTTGTTTTTGTGGCTGCCGTATCAATAATTCTAGCTAAGCAAAAATCAATAATCTTTGGCATTTTAGTTTTTTTCCTGCTAGGGTTCTCTCTCGCATATTTGCAGATTGGGGCAGGAGAGGCTTTTAAACAACATTTAAACAAAAATGTTACCGTTAAGGGCCTTGTTATTAGTGATATTACTAATAATGAAAGGTATCGACGGTTTGATTTAAGGCTTTCAAATATTGATGGCAAGAAAACAAGTCAAGTTATTAGAGTTTATACTGAGTCGCCAAAAATCCGGACTGGTGACTACATTAAAGCAAGCGGCTCCATTAAAGAGCCTCGATCTAGTTCAATCTCAGATAAACCCGCACTTTTTTGCCAAGCTCAGATTAAACGGTTAGGGACAAATTATTTCTTTACAGCAATTGGAAAAACAAGGGTAACAGTAAAAAAGATTTTACTGAGAGAAAAAAGCGATAAGCGCTCATTTCTGTTTGCTATGCTGACCGGGCAAACAAACGAGCTGTCTATAGAGACAAAAAACAATCTGAGAGCAAGCGGCCTAACTCATCTTTTAGCGGTTTCCGGCCTTCATACGGGCTTTATTGTCCTAATTATATTTTTGCTTTTTCGAATTATTAACATAAGGGTTGGCTATCAATTGATTATCTTGATTTTTGCCTTGTTTTGTTATGCTGCATTTACCGGCTTCAAACCGCCCGTTATTAGGGCATCGATCATGGCCTCCTGGTTGTTAGCGGCGTATCTGTTAGGGAGGAAAAGAAGTTGGTCGGCCGCTTTGTCTTCGGCTGCTCTTATGTCTTTAACAATTAATCCAGCAGCGATTTTTTCTCCTTCTTTTCAGCTTTCATATGCAGCAGTTACTTCCTTGTTTGTGTTTAAAGATAAAGTAGGGACTTTTATCGAGGGTATTGGCAGCACTTTAAAAAAAGCTCTTAGTATATCTGCTAGCGTCCAAATATTAACGCTTCCTTTGCTGGCTTATCATTTCGGTGAGGTTCCGTTATTCTCTGTTTTTGCCAATGTGATAGCAATTCCTTTAGCCATTGTGGCGTTTTATTCAACAATACTAGCATTAATTGCTTCCTGGGCCGGCCTAAATATTTTGCTTCAAATTCCGGCAGTCTTTAGCGCGGGTATTTTAAAAACAGCGGCTTTTTTTAACAGTTTTCCGGTGAGTACGGTATCCGTATCGCCAGTTATTGTTTTAGTCATAATCATACTTGTCTTGCTTTTTATCTATTTGGCTAATATGCATTTTCAAAAGAAAAGCAAGTTCTCTATAAGTTTTGCTTCTTTGTTAATTTTTGTTCTCGCCTTTGTTGTAGTGGGCCAACTATGGCAATCATCGGAATCTTTATTAGGCGCTAAGCAGTTAAGTGTAGAGTTTCTTGACGTCGGACAAGGAGATGCTACTTTGTTAAAAGGTCCTCGCCGGGAAAAGATATTAATCGATTCGGGGCCCTCTCCCTATCTGATACAAAATCATTTAATAAAAAGAAAAGTGAAAACGCTCGACATGATAGTAGCTTCTCATGCTGATAGTGATCATATTTCAGGGTTTGCCCAAGTTTTAGCCAATTTCGACGTTAAGGCAGT
>JAUUWJ010000132.1 GCA_030589175.1 Actinomycetes bacterium | reverse complement strand
GCAGCCGGCAGATTGTTTTTGTCTACTTTGATAACTGCGATGTCGGACTCAGAGTCGCCGGCTATAAGTTTGCCCTTTATATCATCTGAGTTTCCAATGGTGATTGAAATCTTCTTTGCATCCTTTACAACATGGTTGTTTGTAATGATGTAACCGTCTTTGCGAAATATTACGCCCGAGCCCGATGCCTTTTCTTCTTGACCGAGTTCCGGGAATAAAAGGCTTTTGGCGCTGCTTTTTACAACCGAGACTGTAACAACGGACGGTTTCAATTTTTTAGCTACAGCTGTTACCAGGTTTTCACCTTTTTTTGTCTGAATTATTGTTTTTGAACTGCTATTTCTGTTTAAGAAGTCGCCACTGTAAAAAGTAATCGGGTTGACGCGCATGGCTAAAGGAATAGCTATAAGAGTGATTAATACCGCAAAAAATATACTGGCGAGGATAGTAAAAAAATAGCCAAACACACTTTGTTTTATTGAAAGAGACTTTTTTGTTTTTTGAAATCTGGCGCTAGCAGCTGTTCTCGGAATAGAAGGGTTGGTGAGTCCCTGATTTGAAGTAGGCGCCTTTAGCTGAGCAGATTTTTTAGTTGTCTTTGTGACTTTACTGCTTCTAGGTGTTGCTTTTGTTTTTTTTATATCTTTGGACGGAGTCATTTGTGTCAAATTTTACGATTTATCTCTTTTATCTCTTTTCTTTCCCCTCTTTTCTTCAGGGGCGCCTTCTTTCTCTCCTTCCTTGCCTTCAGCCGCTTCTTTACCTTCTTCCCCTTCGGCTCCTTCTTCTAACTCTTCTCCTTCTTCTAACTCTTCTTCCTCAGGAGCGATTTCTTCCTCTTTAAGTTCGGTCGGCGGCACTACGCTTACGACATTGTCTTCAAGGTTGGTAAGCACCTCTATCCCCGGTAGTTTTTCTAAGTCATCCACTTTTATGGCTGATCCAATTTCCAGCTCACTTACATCAACTTCAATTTTTTCAGGAATGTCCTTAGGCAAAGCTTTTATTGAGAGTTCTCTTATGCTGTGCTGTAAAACACCGCCCTCTTTGACGCCTTCGGCTTCTCCGATAAGCTCAATAGCAACGGCTGTTTCAATCTCTGTGTCCATAGCGACTTTTTGAAAGTCGATATGGATTATGTTATCTCTAGTCTTTTCTTTTTGAACCTCTTTTATTATTGCAGTTGTGTCCTTAGCTAGGCCGGTTAATTTTAGAATAGCGTTGCGGTTTCCGTCTTGGATTATTTTTAATATTTCTTTATTCTTAAGTTGAATAATTTTGGTATTGTCAGATCCTCCATACAAGACGGCAGGCACAAGCCCCTGCTGCCTTAACTGGCGGCTGGCTGATTTTCCTTTTATTTCCCTTTCCTTAATGTTAAGTTCTACGAAATCCATTTTTTGAAGTAGCAGCTTAATAGACTACTTAAATTTAACTAAATTGTCAAATAGCTGCAGGTTAACTATATTATCGGATATGATTCTGAGAATAAGCTGAGGAATCCTACTTTGTGCCGACCTCTTCCCATTTTCCGCAACGGCCGCCCCAGCAAGCAAGGGTCTTTTTTGAAACTTGAACTTTTACAACTTCGCAACTATTGGAACATCCCTCGCAATTAAAACCGCTTGTTAAGTAGTCGGTTTTACAAGATTTAAATCCTTTGAACTTTGTTTTTTCTGGCCTGCTCTCTTTGGCTAAGATGGCAGCACCAATTGCTCCCATTACGTGGTGGTACTTAGGTACATTAATTTTTTGCTCCAAAGTTTGTTCGAAAGCCTTCCGGATTCCAAGATTGGCGGCTACTCCGCCTTGAAAAACTATCGGCCCTTCAAGGTCTTTACCTTTGGCTAAGTTATTCAAATAGTTTCTAGACAGAGCTTGGCACAAGCCGTATATAATATCTTCTAATTGTGCTCCGACTTGTTGCTTATGAATCATGTCGGATTCGGCAAAAACAGTACATCTGCCGGCAATGTGAGCCGGGTTCTCACTTTTGAGAGCGTAACGGCCGAATTCTTCGATGGGGATAGAGAGCCGGCTAGCCTGATGGTCTAAGAAAGAGCCGGTACCTGCTGCGCAGACCGTGTTCATAGCAAAATCAAGCACGATGCCATTTCGCAAAATGATTATTTTTGAATCTTGACCGCCTATTTCAATAACGGTTCTTACGTCGGGAACTATGTGGGCAGCAGCAACGGCATGAGTAGTAATTTCGTTTTTTACTATATCGGCGCCTACGACAACGCCGGCTAAGTACCTCGCACTTCCGGTTGCTCCTACTGAAGAAATGTCCAGGTTGTCCGGCAGGAACTCCTTGATCTCGTGTAAACTTTTTTGTGCTGCTTTTATAGGTTTTCCTTCTGTGCGATTATAAATCCAAGCGACTACGTCTGACTTGTCGTTGAGAACAACAAGGTTAGTGCTCACTGAGCCCACGTCTATTCCTAAATGGCCTTGCATAATACACTCTCCTTTGTGCCCTGTGTTTGCTTTATTTTTTTCCGGCTTTTAAGTAAGTCGATGAAAGCTTCCAGGCGGGTTATCGTTCCTGCCCGGCCGCTTTGCTCATCAATCACTAAAGTAAGCATAGGAATATCCAGGTCTTTAGTGACTTTAGGCAGTATGCTTTCAGCAATGATCTCGGGCATACATGTAAAAGGAAAAAGGTGAACAATGCCGTCAAAGCCGTGGCGGGCAAAATGAATCGTATGTCCTATTGTCGGCTGACCTTCGCCTCCTACAAAATGAGCCAAATATTTTGAAGCGGTTTCCGTTACCTCTTTTTCCGGTACGCCAAAAACCGGATTTTTAGCGGAAGGGTTGACCCAATCCGTCATATAAACAGACCTTTCCAGATAGACACCTCTTCGGCCGAGATACTCTTCTATGTCAAAATTAGAAAAAGGCTCCAAAAGCAAATAAAATTCTCCCACTAAACCGATTTTTATAGTATCTCTATCCAGATCAACATTGACCTTGTCAAATTCTGCCAGTGCCACCTTTTTTGCTTCATGGATTTCCCCTCTTGTCCAGGCCTGCTTAAGTATTTTGAGCGCTCTTTTCATAGCCTTAGAGGTGTCTCCTTTTTTTATTTCGTATGCTCTAAGTTGCAGGCTTCTTTTTTCAACAAAGTCAACGGCTTGCGCTTTTAAGAAACTAGTCTTTATCATACTGTAGAGTTTTAGGGTGCTTTTGCCGGGACTAAGTTCTTTAAAGCCGGCTATGAATTTAGAAATGCCTCTGGTGGGCGGTTCAATCGTAATCGTGTTGAACTTATAGCCCGCCCGCTCCATGATTAATCTTTGGATTTGTCCGTAATAGCCGAAACGGCAGGGACCAAAGCCACCTGCTGTTAATATTGTGTCGGCTCCTCTTTCAATTCCTTCGATCAAGTTACCCAGCGTTATTTTAAGTGGGAGGCAAACAAGTTCCGGACCTAGTCG
>JAUUWJ010000007.1 GCA_030589175.1 Actinomycetes bacterium | reverse complement strand
ACTTTGTTCCGGCCGGCAATATATCTTTTGCTTCTTTCTCATACCAAGAGTCAGCGCCTTCTTTTTCAAAAAGATCCTTAACCGCCTTAATTATCTCGTTACTGACTAAACTTTCATCGCAGTCTTTGCAGATGAATACCGGCAGAGGAACCCCCCAGTTTCTTTGTCTCGATATGCACCAATCTGGGCGCTCGCTCACCATTGCTTCAATTCGACCTTGGCTCCAGCCGGGAATCCAATCTACTTCTTTAATCCTTTTAAGCGCTTCTGCCCTTAAAGAAGTTTTGTCCATTGAGATAAACCATTGTTCAGTTGCACGAAAAATCACCGGTTTTCGGCAACGCCAGCAATGAGGATAAGAATGTTCGATAAAGGACAACTTTAAAAGCAGCTTTCTCTTTTTCAAATCTTCCGTGATACTCTTATTGCCTTCGAATATGCTCTGTCCCTCAAGACGCTCAGCCTCAGATGTAAAAATGCCTCTATCATCAACAGGCATGGGCATAGGCAATTTATACTTTAGACCGATCAAATAATCCTCTTGACCATGCCCGGGAGCGATATGAACCACGCCGGTACCTTGTTCATGAGATATAAAATCAGCCGGAACAACAATTGAATTCTTATCAAATAAAGGATGGCTTACAACAATTGCCTCCAATTCCTTACCTATATATTCTTTTACTTTTCTATAAGGTCTCTCTAGCTCACTGAAGACTTCCTCGGCCAAATCTTTAAGAATTATTAAATGCTCTCCCTTGCTTTCTACAAGTAAATATTGCCCTTCAGGATCAATGGCCAGCGCAACATTTGCCGGAAGAGTCCAAGGCGTTGTTGTCCAAACCATAAAGCTAACATCTTTTGAAACAGCAAGCTTACCTTTATCATCTTTTATTTTAAACTTGATATAAATTGAAGGAGAACGTTCCTCGTGATACTCAATTTCTGCTTCAGCGAGCGCTGTTTCGCAACTGTAACACCAGTGGATTGGCTTTCTGCCTTTATATATCATTCCTTTCTCAAAAAGTGAGCCGAATATCTCGATGTTAGTCGCTTCATACACGGGATCCATTGTGAGATAAGGATTTCCCCAGTCTCCCCGTACGCCTAGTCTCTTAAATTCGTCTCGCTGCCTCTTGAAAAATTTCATTGCGTAATCGTAAGACAGTTTTCTCAATTCAAGAGGAGTTATTGAAGCGCGTTTTTTTCCTAAAGTTTTAATAACATTATGCTCAATAGGTTGGCCATGAGTATCCCATCCCGGCACAAAAGGAGCTCTAAACCCCCTCATCGACTTGTATTTGACAATTATGTCTTTTAGAACCTTGTTAAGCGTATGGCCAACATGAATGTCTCCGTTTGCATAAGGAGGACCATCATGCAGTATAAAATCAGGCTTTCCCTTCCCTGCTTCAAGAACCTTTTTGTATATATCTTGCTTTTCCCACATTTCCAAAATCTCAGGCTCACGTTGAGCTAGATTGGCTTTCATGGGAAAAGAAGTTTTTGGTAAATTTAAGGTGTCTTTTAGCTCCATATTAGTTCCTATCCGATATTACAAATAACATATTCAATAAAAAACCCCTCTTTGTCTATAGGCAAGAAGGATTTTTCAAGTATATATAATTATAATGGAGCCCTACAATAAGACAAAATAAAATTGTAGCGCCATTTAGAAGCGAACATCCCGTACTACCCAGCACCTTAAAATCATAAAGTTATTTTATTAAATATTTTGATGCAAATCATCTGTATATTGCTGAACAAAGCTTGAACAAAAGGTGCTGGGTTGGTGCGGGATAAATCAGGCAGAATATTGTTTAACTTTCTTTTTTTGAATATCTAACTTTAACTGTCCTAAATACTCTATTAAATCGGCTTGCAGATCGCTTCTTTTTAAAGCAACTTCAATATTAGCAATTAGCCAATCTATCTTGCTTCCTGTATCATATCGTTCGCTATGTACTTCTACCGCATACATGTTTTTCTCCGGCAACATACTTGCTAAGGCATCCGTTAGTTGAATTTCTCCATTTTTTCCTGGTTTTGTTTTGTCAATTGCTTCAAAAACGTCACTTGTTAAAATATAGCGTCCAAATACCGCCAGATCCGAAGGTGCTTCTTCGGGTTTAGGTTTTTCCACCAAGCTCTCAATTTTTAAAACACCTTCTGATACTTCTTTACCCGCGACTATTCCTTACCTGTTAGCAAGCTCTAGGGGTATTTTCTCAACGCCGATTATTATAGTCTCATATTTTTTATAAGCATCAAGCAGTTCCTTGCTACAAGGTTCGTCTCCCATACTTATGGTGTCACCAAGTAAAACAAGAAAGGGCTGGTCTCCAACGAATTTACTAGCACAGCTTATCGCATGGCCCAAGCCCTTAGTTTCTTTCTGACGCGTGTAATGGATGTCCGCTAAGTCTGAAATATTCCTTATCTGCTCTAAGTATTCGTGTTTGTTTTCTTCTTTTAAAGACACTTCCAGTTCTATATGGCGATCAAAATGGTCTTCAATTGCTCTTTTGCCTCGGCCGGTAATGATCAATATATTGTCAATATCGCAATTTACGGCTTCTTCGACAACATATTGAATAGCCGGCTTATCGACAATCGGCAACATCTCTTTGGGTTGTGCTTTTGTCGCCGGAAGCAACCTTGTTCCATGGCCGGCTGCCGGAATAACTGCTTTCAAAAAACTCTCCTTAAAGTAGGAGTAAATTATATCATATCAAGTTATTGTTCACTTAATTAGCCAAGATCAGATAAACTAACTAAGCTAATAAATAAAAACTATAAATGAAAAACTACGAAGTAAAAAATAAATAATCATCGTTGTTCGAACTTGGTTGATGGTTGTTGGAGACATATCGATAAATGATTATTGGATAACAAAACACTAATAATTAAAAAGTTATCGTTTACATTATTCGAATATTAAGATGTAAATTATACAAAGAATTGTTTTCGACCAACGAAGTTCGAAGGTCGAACAACGATTTTAAATAATGTGTTCGTGTAAGATTTGACTTGCTCTTTTAGCATCAATACCGTCTATATATATCTTTTTTCTTCTGCTCTTATGACCCTTAATAATCTTGATTCCAGACTTGGCAATACTAAAAATTTTGGACAATACTTCTATACACTCAACATTTGCTTTATTTTCAATGGGGGGTGAGCACACTTTTATGCGGACAAAATCTCGGTCAGTGCCGCTAAGCATTGCCTTTGATGCCCTGACCGTGAGCATCACAGAAAATAATACTCCGCCATCTTTATCTTCAAAAGTCATACCTGAAGCTAACCAGCCTCCGTTATTTCCTCGGTATTCTTTTTCTTTTCTTTCTTTTTTTTCTTACTCTTTTTATTCTTTGCTTTTGCACTCTTTGCTTTTACTTTAACTTCGGCTTTTTTTTCCGCTTTTTCTTCTTTAGAATCATTGTCTGCCGTTTCTTTCCTATTGAATAATCTACTCATTATTCCTTTTTTTTCATCATTGCTCGTACTTACTTGCTCTTCTTGCTCTAGAAAAGCATCGATTTCTGCTTCGCTTGCAATATCACTCTTAGACGCGTCGGCTTTTACCGCAGACGTTGTGTCTACACTTTCTTTCTGCGCTGCCTCTTTTTGAGCCCCTACTTTTACCAGCTCTTTCTTTTTTTCACTTTTTTCACTAGGCTTTTCCGGTTCAGTCTTTTTTGTTTTTGGAATCTCAGATACTGGCTCTTCTTCGGTTTCAAGAACCTCAATTTCTGGAATATTTTCAAATTCCTTCTCAATCTGTTGTATCAAGTCCCTTTCCTGTGAATCCATTTGATCAAGCTTAGCAAGCAAGTTTTCTATGTTGTTCTTGATCTTTATTTTAAACTCGCCCTGTAAACTCTTAATCTTTGAAAATGTTTCACTAAATAACTGTTTTTGTTTCTCCGCTTTACTCATAACGTTCTTTGCACCCAGAGTCGCGTTTCTCTTAACTTCAGCAGCTTCCTTTTTCGCATTCTCTTGAACATCTTCAGCGCTCTTTTGAGCAGTTAAGAGAGTATTTTGAAGAGTTAGCTCCATTTTTTCATAAGTTTTGAGCTTATCTTTAAGTTTATTTATATCTTCTTCGTTTGTATGATTCTGTTTGTAAAGTTTTTCAAAATTTTCGGCTATTTCGTCTAGAAAAATGTCTACTTCTTCTTCGCTATAGCCGCGCATTGTGCGCTTGAACTCTTTATGATGAATATCCTGTGGCGTTATCTTCATATAGTCTCCTCGTTTTGCCTTCCATTATCACCCATAGAAATTTGTATATCAAGAATTAAGGTAAGGCTCCACTGATAATAGACAACCCAATAATAGCAACCAGCGGGGTGAGGTCAAGACGACCCATTCCGCCCAAACTTACAGTAGGTACGATTTTCCTTAAAGGTCTAAAGATAGGCTCTACGAGCTGGTCAACAACTTGAGCGATTTGCTCAAGAGTTTCATTCGCCCCTCTTATCCAGCTCAAGATTATGTGGGCAAATACAATCAACTGCAATATATCTATAATTATTCTTAATAAATTTATTATCGCGTAATTCATAAGTCTTCATTCTATCATGATTTGCTTAGCTCTCTTGACCTTTCATGAGCTTTTTGAACTGCTTTTTTTACTATATTTGACAATTTTGACTCTTCAAATGACTTAATAGCCGCTTCGGTAGTTCCCTCGGGTGACGTAACCATTTTTCGCAATTCTTTTGGTGATTTTCCCGTTTCAAGCAATTCACCTGCTCCTATAGCAGTTTGAGTCGCCAGTTTTTGGCTATTCTCTTTACTTAGTCCGATAGAAACCCCAGCCTCTTCCAATAGCTCAGTCAGATAGAAAAAGTAAGCCGGCCCGCTTCCGCTAAGAGCCGTAATCGAATCTTGTAAATCTTCTTTAACTTCAATTACTTCTCCTATGGTCGCAAAAATCTCTTTGGCTGCTTCCAGATCTTCCTTAGATGCCTTACTCCCTCTGCTAAGAGCTGAAATTGCGCTACCCACCAAAGCGGCGGAATTAGGCATTGCTCGAACAATTCTAGCATTAGGTAGATACTTTTCAATATATTCAGTCTTAATTCCAGCGGCAATCGATATAACAAGGTTTTTTACAAGCTTCTTGCTTATTTCTTTTAGAACCGTCTCCATGTCTTGAGGTTTTACGGCCAGAATAATCGGTTCGTCAGAGTCTATTGCACTGGCTGTTGAATAAGCCGTTTTTACTCCGTATGTTTTATACAGATAATCCAAACGACTATCACTAATATCTAGTACATTTATCTCTTGAGGAATAAGAACATCTTTAGCAATTAAATGGGCAAATATTGCCTCGGCCATTTTGCCGCCGCCGACAAATGTAATTTGAGACTTGGTCTTTATTATCATTTTTCACCTTGACGTTATCTACAATAAGTATTATAGATATCTAGCTTAGTGTGAAGATGTGAATAGTTCTATTATTGGTTGCTAACAAACTATTTTTAATTATAGTTTATGTAGGTTGCTATTTAGCTTAAAAATATGCGACTAAAACTGGTTAAAAAAACCTTTTTGCTGCAAGCGCTTTTTTTCTTCCGCACTTACTTCGATGTCTTTCGGCGTTAACAAGAATACCTTCTCAGCTACTTTTTGGATCCCGCCATCAACCGCATAAGTCAGACCGCTGACAAAATCAATTATTCTCTTGCTCAAATTAGGGTCTACTTGTTGCAAGTTGAGAATTACCGGCGTGTCTACTTTATACTTATCAGCAACCCGCTGTGCATCATTGAAATTTCTCGGTTCGATCACATGAACCTTTCCTTGCGATGCAGAAACCGGCCTTATATGAGAATTTCCCGGCCTCCTAAACGGCTTTGCAATAGATCTTTTGTTTTCCGAACGGCTAATCTTTCGTACGGTTGGCGGCATTTCAAAAATCCCACTAGTTCCGTCATCTTCATCTTCTTCTACCGTTTCTGTAACATCGTCTGCAAATCCAAAATAAACTAGTGTTTTGTTCCATAGCCCAGACATTTTACCTCCCATATCTTCTGACATAACCCTTCCTTCAAATAATTATTAATTTAGCTTATACTTTACCTGCAACAATTCTTTAACTACTTATTTACTTAAACAAGACCGAGCCCAATCTAAGAATATTTGCACCGTATTCCATAGCAATCTCAAAATCGTTGCTCATACCCATCGAAAGTAACTCGAACTCATCTCCTATGTTTTCCTTAATCACATCAAACAACTTTTTACTTTTATTGAAGTGATTCCTTAAAATTTCTTCTTTATTTGTGAAAGGAGCGATGGTCATCAAACCTTTCATTTTTATACCATCTAGCTTAGCGATATCTTTCGCTTTTTGCAAGCTCTCGCTTGGTTCAAAACCACTTTTACTGCTTTCCAAGCTTATGTTAGCCTGCAACAAAACAAATTGTTTTTTCTCTTGGCTGTGAGCTCTCTTGTTGATTTCTTCTGCTAACCTAATTGAGTCTACCGAATGAATAAGTTCAACTTGTCCGACTATTTTCTTGACTTTATTAGTTTGAAGGTGACCTATAAAGTGCCATTTAAGAGATAAATCTTTAAGCGCTTGCTCTTTTTTCAGCAAATCCTGTACTCTGTTCTCTCCAAATACCTTTATTCCTGCACTGTTAGCTTCTCTTATCTGTTCCGCCCTTGCATATTTTGAAGCGCCAACGACGTTAATATTTTCTGGATCTACTCCTATTTCTTTGCTTTTAGCTTCAATTCTTTCTAATGTTGATTTTACTTTTGACGAAATGCTCATTGGATTGGAAGTCTTTCAGATATGCAATAAAAGTTCAAAATATTTCCATCTACTTTTTTAGTATATAAATCTTAAGTCTTACACTCACAAGCTTTAAAACCTAATGCTCCGAGCCCTGAACTCTGAATCCCGCCTAGCCTGCGCCTATAATGCCGTTAGGCATTGGCGGGCAGGTCTGAACTCCGAACCATTTACAATTGCCCGGTGACTAGAAAGTTAACTCTTTCACCAATGTCTACCGCATGATCAGCTATTCTTTCTACATAGCGAGCAGCCAGGACCATATTGCTAGCAGCATCGACAGTTTCTTCATTTCCAGCTTGGTTTACCAGTTCCTTAAAAAATAGCTTAAATAGATTGTCAATAGGTTCGTCCATTTCCGGCAATCTTTTAGCGAGCTCTAAATCTTTTTTGTCAAAAGCTTCCAGACTTGAATGAACGATTTTACTGGATAAAACACCCATCTCTTGAATAATCCCAAGCATGTTTTCTAATCTCGGGCCGCCGCTGGCCTTAGATACCATTGATGCAATGTTGCTTGCTAAATCGCCCATTCGCTCAAGGTGTATTGTTACGAATAATACCGAATATATAAAGCGTAAATCCTTTGCTACCGGTGACTGAGTAGCCAGGAGCCGCATGCTATTTGCTTCTAAATCTATATAAAATTTATCTATGTCGTCATCGCCCTTTACAACTTCTTCAGCCGAGGCCAAATCATCATTTACTAGAGCATTTATTGCATTATGTATCCTCTGCTCGACAAGTACGCCCATTTTTAAAATATCTTTTTTTACTAATTTCAATTCATCGTGAAATATTTTTCTCATTGGCCAAACCTTCCGGTAATATAATCTTCAACCCTTTTATCTTGAGAGTTTGCAAATATTTCCTCAGTTTTATTAAATTCTATCAATTGCGCTGCTCCCCCCGTTTCCCAGTAAGAAAGAATGCTGTATGTTCAGACATAGTAGCTGCTTGTTGCATATTATGTGTTACTACTACTATGGTATACATTTCTTTCAATTCGTCAATCAAGTCTTCGATTCTCTGAGCAGCTACTCGGGAGGGGTTTTTATTTAATTTAGGTTATCAAGCGATAGTGAAACCGTTGTTTGTTGTTTGTTGTTTGTTGTCATATCACTCTTCACTAATATATGCAATGGCAGACTGGCGACCCGTTGTCCCGTCTCTGCGAAATGAGAAAAATAAATCGTCGTTACAATAAGTGCAGAAGTTATTCGAAAATATTCTGTCCGAAGAAAGACCAGCTCTTGTAAGTTGATAAATGGCAATCTTTTTTAAATCTAGAAAATTTTCATTTTTGTCAATAATAGCCGGAAAATGTTCTTTAAACGCACTAACCCTCTTGCTTTCTACTCTATAACAACACGGTCCTATGGACGGTCCCAGAAAAGCCAAAACATTTTGAATGTCAGTATATTTTGTTATTACGTTCAAAGATTTAGAAACTATCAATTTCAGCAATCCCTTGTATCCGGCATGGATAACAGCCACAAGCTTTGGGTCATAGCTAACTAACACTACCGGTAAACAGTCGGCAAAAAACATTGCTATTGGAACAGCCTTTCCCAGCGTTACTAAGCCGTCTGTTTCAATTATGGCTTTATCATAGCTTTCATGACCGGCACCAACTTCTTCATCCTCAACCAGCTTAATGTTGTCTCTGTGAGCTTGTTGAGCACATGTCAACTTCGTATGGTCAAAACCCAATTTATTAGCCATAAGTCGGCGGTTTTTTTTCACGTTTTCGGAGATATCTCCGACATGAAAAGCCCCATTTAAAGCGTCATAGGGAGTCTTACTGAATCCGCCGATTCTTGTAGTAAAAGCTACAAAGAGAGATCTCTCTTTTAATAACGCAGGAGTTATGTAAGATATGCCGTTCTCACTTACCAAGCTTAAATCATGCATTTGAATAAGATATTGGAAAATATTGCACTATAGTTGAATTATAGCGAAGTTTTTTAGGAGAGGCAGGTCAAATATTTTTAATTTGCAACCCCGCCTCTTCTTCTGCAGAAGATAGAAGAGGCGGGGCTTAATTTATTCTTTCTTTAAAAATGTTGGTACGTCTAAATCTTCTTCATCGAGTTTAGGAATTTTTTCTTTCTTTAAGATCGGTCCTGTATCGAAAATCGCATTCTCTTTAACCGGTTGCTCTTTCTTATCTTTTTCTTTTTCATCTGCAATAATCCCGTCTGGCTTAGTAGCTTCAGTGATAAAGTTTAGTTTTTCTTGTAAAACTTCTCGCACTTCAAAGCCAGTAGCGATAACAGTTACCTTCATTTGATCATTTAGGGAATCGTCAATAACAGCACCGAAAATAACATTTGAATCCGGATGAGCCGCTTCAGAAATTGCTTCGGCAGCTTCGTTTACTTCAAAAAGACCCATATCACTTCCGCCACTTATATTAATTAGTACGCCTTTTGCTCCGTCAATAGAAGCTTCTAACAGCGGGCTCGACATAGCTTCAGAAGCCGCTTCTTTTCCTCTGTTTTCACCAGTTCCAACACCTATTCCCATTAGGGCGCTTCCTGATTCGGCCATCACGGTTTTTACATCGGCGAAATCAAGGTTTATCAATCCAGGCACGGTGATTAAATCTGTTATGCCTTGAACACCGCTACATAAAACATCGTCAGCGACCTTAAAAGCTTCTAAAATAGGAATTCTCTTTTCATTAATTTTTAGCAACCTATCGTTAGGTATTATTATTAATGAATCCACCTTTTCTTTGAGCTTTTCAATGCCGTCTTCTGCTTGAACGCTTCTTTTCCTTCCTTCAAAAGCAAAAGGCTTGGTTACTACTCCTACAGTTAAAGCTCCCATCTCTTTTGCTATTTCAGCAACTATCGGAGCTGCTCCAGTTCCCGTCCCGCCTCCCTTTCCGGCTGTAACAAAAACCATATCCGATCCTTGCAGTGCTTTTTTAATTTGTTCTCTGTCTTCTTCAGCAGCCATCTGACCGACTTCCGGTTCAGATCCGGCTCCCAATCCTTTTGTGATGTCTTTTCCTATATGTATTTTTTGATCTGCGTCGACCATTGCTAAAGCTTGTGCGTCAGTGTTTATTGCTATAAAGTCTACACTTTTCAAACTTGCTTGAATCATCCTGTTAACGGCATTACATCCGCCACCGCCAACTCCAACAACCTTAATTACAGCTAAATAGCTGTTTGGCTCTTTCTTGGCCATAAATTAAAACCTCCTTAAAAGTCTAAACCTCTACCTTAGGTTTAATGTTTGCAAGCGTAAGTCTTTACCTTAAGGTTACACTTTATCAGAAATAAAGAATAATTCAAGGGTTTTTTTGACTTTTTTATGGCTCGAAACATTCTTTCAAATTAGAAAAAATATAATAAACATAATAAAGCTTGACAACATAACGCTCATATAATATACTACTCAATAGCTAAGGTATTTACAGTTTCTAGACGATAATAAAATAGGGTTAAACAACCCGTTAGTTTTAAGGAGGAAAAATGTCTAAAGTTATAGGAATTGACTTAGGAACAACTAATTCATGTATAGCTGTACTTGAAGGTGGTGAACCTAAAATTATTAATAATGCTGAAGGCGGTAGGGTTACGCCTTCCGTTGTCGGATTTTCAAAAACCGGTGAAGTAATAGTTGGCGAAATAGCTAGACGTCAGGCAATTACTAATCCAGAACGTACTATCCGTTCTATTAAAAGAGACATGGGGACTAAGAAATCCGAAAAAATAGGAAATAAGCAATACTCTCCTGAACAAATATCAGCGTTTATACTACAAAAACTAAAAAGAGATGCTGAAGCTTATATTGGTGAAGAAATCAAGCAAGCAGTAATAACTGTCCCCGCTTATTTCGAGGACGCTCAGCGTCAAGCCACAAAAGACGCCGGGAAAATAGCCGGCCTTGAAGTTCTACGAATAATTAATGAGCCAACAGCTGCTGCCCTAGCCTTTGGCCTGGACAAAGAAAAAGATCAAAAAATTCTTGTTTTTGACTTAGGCGGCGGTACTTTTGACGTAAGCATATTACAAATAAATCCGGAGGAAAAAGTATTTGAGGTCGAAGCTACAAGTGGAAACAACCATCTAGGCGGTGATGATTTTGACGAACGCATAATTATCTGGATGGTAGATACTTTTAAAGGTCAAACAGGTATTGATTTGTCAAAAGACAAGCAAGCAATGCAGCGCCTAAAAGAAGCGGCAGAAAAAGCTAAAATTGAACTTTCGCAAACACCAAATACCAGTATTAATTTGCCTTTTATAACTGTTGGCGAAGATGGTCCGCAACATTTAGACCTGAGCTTGACAAGAGCCCAATATGAAAAAATGATAGCCGATTTGCTGGAAAAATGTGAAGCTCCGCTAAAGCAAGCTATTAAAGATTCAAAAATAGATCCTAAGGAGCTAGACCATATACTATTAGTAGGAGGTAGTACGCGAACCCCAGCCGTACAAGAACTTGTTAAAAAGCTTACCGGAAAGGATTCTCACAAAGGAGTTAATCCTGATGAAGTTGTAGCTATGGGAGCGGCACTTCAAGCTGGAGCTTTAGCCGGAGAAATATCCGATGACTTGTTACTTCTTGATGTAACACCGCTGTCTTTAGGCATCGAAACTCTTGGCGCAGTTGCAACAAAGTTAATTGAGCGCAATGCGACAATACCGACGCAAAAAACGGAGACATTCACGACAGCGCAAGATAATCAAACACAAGTTGAGATTCATGTTTTACAAGGTGAGCGCGAAATGGCCGCTCAAAATAAAAGCTTGGGTAAATTCCATTTGATGGGAATACCCCCTGCCCCGAGAGGCCTGCCTCAGATTGAAGTTAATTTTGATATCGACAAAGACGGTATTCTTAACGTAAGCGCAAAAGATAAAGCTACAGGGAAAGAGCAAAAAATAACTATTACGGGATCGACTAAACTTAGTGACGAAGATATCGATAAAGCGGTAAAAGAGGCCGAAACTCACGCCGAAGAGGACAAAAAGAACAGAGAAGAAGCAGATGCTCGCAACAACGCAGATTCTGTAATATACGCTACCGAAAAATCCTTGAAAGAGGTCAGTGATAAAGTAGATAAAAAAGAAAAAGAAAATATCGAAAAAGCACTAAATGATTTAAAAGAAACCATTAAAGGTTCTGACGTTGATAAAATAAAACAATCTACTGAAGCACTTACTCAAGCTTCTCATAAATTAGCTGAAATTCTTTATAAACAATCTGCAGATCAGGAACAGCAAGCAAAAGGAGCAAAAGGTCAAAGTGACGGTGACGGGCAGAAGAAAAAATCAAAAGATGAAGATATTGTGGATGCAGACTATGAAGTAGTCGATGAAGATAAAAAGAAGAAAGCTAAGGATTAATCTAAATCAGATTCCAGACCTGTCGGCCAGTGCCTATCGTACAATTGACTCAGGCAGGCGGGAACCAGATTTCAGATATCAGAAAATGTAAAATGGCATCTGAAAATCTGGAATCTGGAGATAGCTTAGGAGTTTAGATGGCAGAGCAAGCAAAAGAAAAAACAAAAAAAATTAAAAAACTAACTAAAATCGAAAAGCTAAAAAAAGAAGTTGAAGGTCTTCAGAAGCAAAATGAAGAATATTTAGATAAGCTTTTAAGATTTAAGGCTGAGTTTGAAAATTATAAGAAACGCATGATAAAAGAACAAAGCAGGGCTATCAACTATGCATCAGAGACAATTATCCACCGTCTTTTGCCCATTGTAGATGATTTAGACAGGGCTCTCGCTGCGATCGAGTCCGAGCAAGATGCCCAAAAAATCATAGATGGCGTAAAGCTAACTCATAAAGATATAAAAAATTTGCTTGAAGAACACTCTGTTTGCGAAATCCACCCTCTTGGCAAACCTTTTAATCCAGAACAACACGAAGCCGTATTT
>JAUUWJ010000086.1 GCA_030589175.1 Actinomycetes bacterium | reverse complement strand
ACCGAAGCGCTTTTTATTTTTTTAAAAACTCGGCCAATCTCAAACAGAAAAACATTTTCTTGATTTCGCGCTACATTGTATTGCAAAGATTTAAGAAGTCCCGGCAAGAGCAAAGTTCTTAGTGCCGACTGCTCTTCGGATAAGGGATTTAACAGCTCTATTGCATCCTGCTCCGTTTTTGGCAAGTTCTTTAGGGCAGCCGTTTCAATAAACGCGTAGGTAAGCGCTTCTTTTAGTCCTTGAGCCGAGAGCTGGTCCCTAATTTCTTGTTGTAAATAGTCAATCTCGGTTGCGCCTCCAACTTGAGAAACCCCCGGTAAAGTAGACTTGATTTTGTTCAAATCATATAGCCTGCCTATTTCCTCAATCAAATCTATTTCTCTTTCCAGGTCCGGCCGAAAGGTTGGCACGCCGACTTCCAGTTCATCTTTTTTTGGATTCACTTCAAGTTCGAGAGAGCTTAGCATTTTGGACATTTCTTTTTCTTTAAGATCAATTCCCAAAACGGCATTCGCTCTTTTTGGCCTCATTTTGAGTTTCTTAAATTTAAACTTTTCCGGGTAAACATCTGCGCTTCCTTTTAACACGGTTCCCGAAGCTAACTCCTGCATTAATTGAGCCGCTCTATCAGCAGCATAAGAAGCGTTGTTGGGATCAACTCCCCGCTCGAAACGGATGGAGGATTCAGAAATTAAGCCGAGATTCCTGGAAGTATAACCGATGTTTAAGGGATTAAAATAAGCGGACTCCAGCAAAACTACTTTTGTTTGATCGTTAACTTCCGTACTTGCTCCGCCCATAACACCGGCTAAAGCTATCGGCCCTTTAACATCGGCTATTACCAAGTTTTCTGTTGTCAGTGGACGTTCAATATCATCAATCGTCGTTATTTTTTCTTTGTCCTTTGCCCGGCGAACGATTATTTTCCCGCCTTTTAAGAGTTCATAATCGAAAGCATGAAGAGGCTGTCCCGTCTCAAATAAAACATAATTAGTGATATCGACTAAGTTGTTTATTGGCCGTGCCCCGGCAGCAATGAGGCGTTTTTTCAGCCAAGCAGGCGACTGTCCGACAACTACATCTGTTATAATTTTGCCGACGTAACGAGGACATAAATCAGTATCATTCACTTTTATATTCGCAAGCTCTGTTGCTTCTTTATCGGCTTCCTTTATTTTTGCTTCTGTGACGCTGTAATCTTTTCCAAAAATTGCCCCGATTTCTCTGGCTATTCCTTTCATCGACATTAGATCGGGCCTATTAGGAGTTATTTCGAGCTCTAGAATAGTGTCACGCAAGTCCAAAGCAACGTCGAGCCGCTCACCCGGATCAAACTTTTTATCAAGAATCATTATGCCCGAGGCGTCTTCGCCAAGACCAAGTTCTACAGCACTCGCAAGCATTCCGGCCGACTTTTCTCCCCTGATAACGGCTGACTTGATAACCATACCGTTTGGTAAGCGAGCTTCCGGCAAAGCCACCGGCACTTTGTCTTTCTCTTTAATATTTTTAGCACCGCAAACAATCGAAATTGTTTCTACGCCGGTGTAAACTTCACATAAAGTAAAACGGTCAGCCTTAGCGTGAGACTTTATCTTCTTTATTTCACCGACAACGACTTTATCTATGCCCGCACCTTCCTCGAAAACATTTTCGATTTCAGTTCCACTAAGATCCAGCTTTTCAGCCAGATCTTCGATGCTTATTCCCGATATATCAATGTAGTCTTTAAGCCAATTTAATGAAACTCTCATAATTTAAAATTGCTCCAAAAATCGTATGTCATTATCGTAGAGCCTTCTTATATCATCCAGGCCGTGCTTTAAGACAGCGATGCGCTCTATTCCCATGCCAAAAGCAAAGCCTCTATATTTTTCGCTATCAACACCTACTTCTTCGAGTACGTTAGGGTCGACCATTCCGCAGCCTAAAATCTCCAACCAACCGTTACCGCCGCAAAGACGGCAGCCTTTCCCCAAGCATAACGAACAACTTACATCTACTTCCGCACTGGGTTCGGTAAAGGGAAAGAAGTGTGGCCTTAACCTGATTGCCCTCTCCTCACCAAACAGTCTCTTTACAAAAACTTCCAAGGTTCCTTTTAAATCGCCAAAACTCAATTTCTCGTCTACCGCCAGTCCTTCTATCTGGTGAAACATAGGCGTATGGGAAGGATCGGCAATATCACGGCGATAAGCTTTACCCGGGGCAATGATATATAGAGGCGGATTATGTTTTTCCATATACCTGATTTGAATAGGGGAAGTATGAGTCCTCAAAAGAACTTCTTCTTTTGGCTTTTTCGAATCTTTTATATCTTTTAAATAAAGAGTGTCTTGGAGAGACCTCGCCGGATGTCCGGGAGGAGTATTTAAAGCGGTAAAATTATAGTAATCAAGTTCAATCTCGGGCCCTTCTGCTACTTGGTAGCCAAGGCCGACTAATATTTCGACCACTTCTTCGATTATTTGGCTGATTAAGTGCTTGTTTCCCAGAGGAGGCATTTTCCCCGGCAAAGAATAATCAAAAGTAGTTTCTTTAAGCTTCTCTTCTATTTTTAAGCTGGATATATCGCTTTTAGTTTGTTTTATCTGTTCTTCAAGCTGATTGCGGATTTGATTGGCTTTCTGGCCAACGGCCTTTTTCTGGTCAGAGGATAAGTCTTTTATCTGCCTTAAAGCAGACGTTACAACACCTTTGCGCCCTAAATACTTAATTCTGATTTCTTCAACTTGATCCTCATTTTGGGCTTTCTTCAAGCCATCTAGAGCTTCTTTATGAGATTTTTCAAGCTGCTCGATTAAAGCCAAACCGCCTCCTGTTATGCGGGTACCGGGTTTAGGGTATCGGGTACCGAATTCTAACTGAAATTGAAATTTTTTAAATTATAACTTATTTAAGCAAATAATAAGACTATCAGCAAAAGTTCGATTAATTAATAAAGTAGAATTCTCTGGAGATATTTGACTAGCTAATTTGTCAAATACACGAGATCCTAGATCCCAAACCTTAAACCCTCATCAATCGCCCAAAGCTTTAAGAAGAGCCCTGGCTTTGTTTTGACATTCTTTATACTCAAGTTCGGGATCGGAATCATATACAATCCCCGCTCCCGCTTGAACATAAGCCTGGCCGTCCTTTATTACAATAGTCCTTATGGCAATGGCCATGTCGAGATTGCCGTTGTAGCCAAAGTAACCGACTGAGCCTGCATAAGGCCCCCGCAAGGTAGGTTCTAGTTCGTCAATAATTTCCATTGCTCTAATCTTTGGTGCTCCTGAAACTGTTCCTGCCGGAAAGAGAGCTTTTATAACGTCGAAAGCGTCTTTTCCTTTAGCTAACTGCCCGGTAATACTACTTACCATATGCATAACGTGGGAATATTTTTCAATACCCATAAACTCATCAACAATAATGCTGCCCGTCATACAAACCCTGCCCATGTCATTTCTTCCAAGATCCAGAAGCATTAGATGCTCGGCTTTCTCTTTTTCGTCATTTTTTAGCTCTACCTCGAAAGCAAAGTCCTCCGCTTCATCATTGCCTCGACGCCTTGTACCGGCAATAGGCCTAGTTGTGACTGTCTGAGATTGCACTTTAACTAAAGCTTCCGGAGAGCACCCGACCAGCTGTATGTCTTTTAAATTCAGATAGTACATATAAGGTGAAGGATTTAATGTCCTCAAAATTCGATAAATATCGAAAGGGTGCTTGCCGTTTAACGGCACATTAAATCTTTGCGATAAGACAACTTGGATGACATCTCCATTAACAATATATTCTTTGACCTTATCTACCGCTTTAATAAAATCTTTCTTTTCAATATTGCTATTAATATCTTTAGGCATCTCAGACGGCTCACTTAACGCCTTGGCAGTTTGAAGATTGCTCATTTTTTCGATTAACTGCTTTATTTTCGCAGTTGCTTTTTTGTAGACTTTTCCCGCTTCATCGTCAATCTTGGCATTTATCACTACTTTTATCTTGTGTTTTAAATGATCGAAAATAAGGATCATATTCGCAAACATAAAAGTGGCATCGGCAAAATCCAAATCTTGTTTGGCATTTTTTGGAATATCTTCTATGTAGCGGATAGAGTCATAGGAGAAAAATCCGACAGCTCCTCCTTGAAAAGGAGGCAATTCCGGCAGCTCGGCTGGCTTAAATTCCGATATATATCTTTTTACAATAGCAAAGGGGTCGCCTTTCTCAGTTCTGCTTTTGCCTTCTTCCTCGACTAAAGCCTCACCGTCTTTGCAATTAATAACGAGAAAAGGGTCGGCTCCCAGAAATGAATAACGGGCCCACCTTTCAGCTCCCTCAACACTTTCCAGTAAAAAAGAATAATCGTTCTCACCCAGTTTCATATACGCCGAGACGGGCGTATCTATGTCAGCCATAATTTCGGCATAAACCGGGACAAGATTATGCTCTTTAGCCAGTTTTGAAAATTCTTCTTTTGACGGTTTAAACATATTCTTATTATAAAGGGAAAACGCCTCTCTTGAAAAAGTTATTTTCTTTAAAGTAAAAGCCACTTCCTGACGATAATTTAATAAGGATATTTATTTGATTATTAAATTTTAAGTCATTGCAA
>JAUUWJ010000197.1 GCA_030589175.1 Actinomycetes bacterium | reverse complement strand
TGTTTGGTTTTAATTCGCCTACAAATATTGAACTTCTCAGTGAAGCCAAAGGCCGGGTACCTACAAAAGCATGGAAGTGGTGGTTCAATAGGGGGCCGGGAAGAGAGCAGTATAGAAGGTGGTATCCAGGAGATACGGTAAATTTATCGATTGGACAAGGAGATTTACTAGTAACTCCGATTCAGATGGCAACTGCAACAGCTGCTATTGCAAATGGCGGGAAGGTATTAAAGCCTCGTCTCGTTAAAGCAATACTTACCGCTGATGAGGAGCCAAAGAAAACGATAACTATGAAAGTAAACAAGAAATTGAATATAAGAGCTTCTAACCTGGCTGTTGTTAGACAGGGAATGATTGGCGTAACAAAGGGTGAAGGCACAGCCAGTGCTACATTCGGCGATTTTCCGATAAATGTTGCCGGAAAAACCGGTACGGCAGAAATAAAAGGAAAACAAGATACTGCCTGGTTTATTTCATATGCTCCGGCTCAAAATCCAAGATACGCGGTTGTAATGGTAGTTGAAGAAGGTGGCCACGGAGGAAGTGTGGCAGCGCCGGCTATAAGGTTTATCTACAGCAAAATCTTTAGCGAACAGCTGAAAGATAAAAGAAAGAAAAAGAAAGAAGCTAATCAAAATGAAGAGCCGATTCAAGCTAATGAGGAGCCAACTGATTAATGGATGACAAATCGGTAAAGAAAATTGATTTCAACTTGATATTAGCAGTTGTTCTATTGGCTATATTTGGTTTAATTGTCCATTATAGCTTAAGCATAAAAACAGATTCACTGTCTTTTTATATGCAGCTTATATGGTTTGTAATGGGACTTGGCGTAATGGGAACGATTGCAAGTGTGTCCTTTCATCAACTTAAACATTTTGTGATTCCGATTTATGCGATCAACACTTTTCTTTTAGCAGTGGTCTTATTAATAGGTCTTAGCGCGGGTGGAGCGTCAAGGTGGCTTCAATTAGGACCTATTCATATCCAACCATCCGAATTCACTAAACTAGTTTTAATTATTGCATTAGCTTCTTTTTTAGCGGACAGGAAAGGTATTCTATCTAGTAAAGATATTTATAAATCATTTCTGCTGATAGTACTCCCGGCTTTACTTGTCTTTCTTCAGCCGGACTTGGGAACGGCTATCGTCATCATAGTAATCTGGTTGGGTGTGTTAGTAGTTGCAGGCGTTAAGCCCATACATTTGTTTACAATCATTCTAATCGGAGTTTTAATATTAGGAGTTGGGATAAAGACTGGTGTTTTAAAGCAGTACCAGATAAACCGTTTGCTGGTTTTCATAAACCCGAATCTTGATTTAAAAGAAACCGGTTATAGCTTACTTCAGTCAAAAATAGCTATTGGCTCTGGCGGTTTTCTAGGGAAAGGTTTGTTTTCCGGAACACAAACTAACTTAAGTTTTATTCCTGCTGCCAACACAGACTTTATTTTTTCGGTAATCGGAGAGAAGCTGGGTTTTCTCGGAGCACTGGTATTGGTAGTGTTTTTCTTCATATTGTTGAGCAGAACCGTTTACATTGCATTAGCAGCCGATAACTACTACGGATCCTTGCTTGCTTTAGCCATAGGAGCGATGTGGCTTTTTCAGGTTTTCGTTAATATCGGCATGACTATCGGAATAATGCCAATTACGGGGATTCCGCTTCCGTTTATAAGTTATGGAGGAAGCGCGCTGTTAACTAATATGACCGCAGCTGGTATTCTTTTAAATATATATAGTAGAAGCATTAAATAAAAAGGTGTGATTAGTTGTTGGTTATTAGTTGTTTGAAAAAAACTTACTAGATTTAAACTTCTAATAGAAGTCTAATAGTTTGCCAATAACCAATGACCAATAACTAACAATGGCTAAGCCTAAAGTAAGTGTAAGGAAAATATATACTCTGGTAAAAGAGGCTGAGAGCAGGATTACTGAAGGCCTAAGGATAGGCCTGTTAGGTAGTAAAAAGTTTTTCCCGACAATAAAAGATGCTCTGGGCTCTGACCCGCTGTCTTGCGTTATTGGTTTGGAAGAAAAAAAACATTTTACGGATTGTGATTTAGTGATTATTGCTATAGATAAAGCGGATGAAGCAAAAGATTTTTCTAAAATATTAACAAGTTCTAAGACATCTTCAATTATTGTAATTAACCAAGTAGATGATTTAAGCGAGGAATCTAACGTTAAAAAACTTGAAGGTCTCCTTGGATTAGAAAGAATAATCTTTTTAAGAGAAGCTGATTTTGAAAAACGGCTTAAAAATCTGATAGTAAAAACTATAAGTGACAAGAATCTTTCAATCGGTCGCGTTTTACCTGGCTTCAGAGATGTTATCAGTTCAAAAATAATAAACAATACAAGTATGCAAAATGCAGGCATCGCCTTGGCTTTTTTCTTGCCGGGTTCAGATATGCCTCCCTTGACTTTAAACCAGATGAAGATGGTCGTAGAACTTGCGGCTTTGCACGGGCTAGACCTCTCGGTTTCTTGGATATAAGAACTTATGGCTACTCTTGCAAGCGGTTATCTTTTC
>JAUUWJ010000098.1 GCA_030589175.1 Actinomycetes bacterium | reverse complement strand
CAGCGCTGCCCCCGCCAAGTCCCGCTCGAATGGGAATATTTTTATCAAGATTTATTGTGGCTCCGTCTTTATAGCCGGCATGCGATTTTAAGAGATTTGCCGCTTTTAACACTAAATTATCGGAGGGCTTAAGCGATAGGTTAGACTTAAACTCAAGCGACGGAGCGCCTTCAAAAGTCAGCATATCGTAGAGGTCAACATTATGAAGAAGCGTCCTGACGTCATGATAGCTGTCATCTCTTTTGCCCAATACTTCGAGGGCTAAATTTACTTTTGCATACGCTTTAACCTTGATCCGGTTGTTGGTTGTTGGTTGTTGGTTGTTGGTACCCATCACTATAATCGTTTATCTTAAATTACTAACTAATAGCCATCTTATAACAAAAAAACGGACAGGCATAAAGCCTGTCCCTACATAACAATATATTTATCTCAAGCAAAAATACTGGGGGTTTTACTTGGTTTTATCCAACATCTACTAGCTAACGTCTAATATCCGTTTTTTAGCTATAGAGCCAAGGAAGAAAGTTTTCTTCAGTATCGGGATTAGAGAGTTCTACAGTTTTTGTTAAAACATCGGCGTACGAATAACTTATGCGCCGATTACGTCCTCTTTTTTCATGGACATTTACCACAAACAAGTTGGGATGGGTTTCTTCAAGTATGCCTTCTCGCTCGATTATTTTGCAGCGTCCCATGTTCGCTCGTAGTTTAAGTTTTATGCCTACTAGCGATTTAAGGTCACTCTTAATCTTATCTACAACGTCGGGGTGGGGGCTTAGAGCCAATTTACCTCCTTAAGCTCTTCTATTATACCGAAATTCCTGGTAAATATCAATAAGGGCCGAGTTCAGTGCTTAGCTACCGGTAGTCTTCGAGGGTCAGTTTTTGCGGTCTTTTGCTGGATTCAATGCCGGCATTTTCAAGAGCACCTTGTGCTTTTTTCGGTTCTATACCTACCGTAACCAGGGCTTTTCTTATTGTTTTGCGCCTGTAACGAAAAACTCCTTCTACAACTTTGAAAAGATGTTCATCAACTGCTTTGTTCGTGTATCTTTCAATATGGATTACAGCTGAGCGCACTTTGGGTTTAGGCATAAATACCTGCTCGGAAAGGCTAAATAGCTTTCTAATTCGAGCTAAATACGAAACTTTTACGCTTAAGGCATTGTAATCCTTGGTGTTCACTTTAGCGGTCAAACGATCGGCAATTTCTTGTTGAACCATCACAATTTGCTCTGAGATAAACGGATTTTGTCTAAGAAACTTCATAATCAAAGGCGAGGCAATATTGTAAGGCAAGTTTGAAACGACTTTGTTTGGCCTGGATTTTAGCTTAGATATATCGATTTTGAGAGCGTCCCCTTGGATTATCTCAATATTTTTGCCGGTAAGTGTTTTTTCGAGAATAGGGATAAAGCGTTTCTCCAATTCGATAAGCCATAAATTTTTGGCTTTTGGAGCAATTTCCTGGCTTAAAGTACCAATGCCGGGGCCGATCTCCAGCACAACGTCTGATTTACTTATGTTTGCTGCTTCGATAATCTTGCGACGAATATTCTCATCTACTAGGAAATGCTGACCAAAAGCCTTGTTCAGCTCAATACCATTTTCCTTGAGAATATCAGCAACAACGCTGGGACTTGTTAGTTTGATATTAACCTCCAAACTCTAAATTCTAATATCTAAATCCTAAACAAATTCTAAGTCCTAATGTTCGAATTTTCCAAACCTTACAAATGCTTTTTTTGTTTTGAATTTTGAATTTTGAACATTAGATATTGTTTAGAGTTTCGAAATTAGTGCTTAGGATTTGCTTTTCATTGAAAAGCCGTATGTTCCGATTTTTTCCTTCATGTTCCAATAATCATGAGGAGCATAAGCTATGGGTTTTGCCTTAGCCGGATCTATTTTTCCATCGGTTAGGATTTCTTCATCAGCATGTAAAGCTAGGATTTCGGCGACAAACATCGTGTGAGAGCCTAATTCCAAAGTTTCGCTAACTTTACACTCCATATTTATTGGGCACTCTTTTATCAAAGGAGCTTTAACTTTAGTCGCTTCTAAAGCAGTAAAGTTATATTCCTCAAACTTTTGTACATCACGGCCACTTACGCTTCCACAGATATCGGTTTTTCTAAGCAGATCAATACCGGGAATATTTAGCACAAACTCTTTGCTTTTCATTATCAGACCGTGTGAAAAACGGCTTTCCCTGATGCTTATGCTTATCTGTGGTGGCACCGAAGCGACGATTCCTACCCAGGCCAGGGTAATAATATTTGGACGTCCTTCTTCGTCTATTGCACTAACAAGGGTCACCGGAACCGGCATAAGTGCAGTGTTTGGTTTAAGCTCTTTCTTTTCCATATTAACTCCTTGTTTAATATATAAGCTAAAGTCAAACTTAATTATAAAGCATTAGTCTTTTTAAACAGATATGTCCGAATGAAGAAGTTATAATCTTGATAGAGGAGGACTTATTGACTAGGAACTGGGAACAACTGCTCTTAATTTCAGCAGCTTTAAAAACGCGACTGTTACAAAACGTTTATGAAAAGAAACAGACTGCAAAAGAGCTCGCGAGCGCTAATGATTATGACTTGCGAGCAACTGAAATTGTCATGGAGGCCTTGTGCGAATTGGGCTTAGTAGCATGCTATCAATCACAGTATGAAATCAAGCCTGCCGCTTATCCTCTTGTTAAGAAAGATCATCCCGACTATCAAGCAAACGGAATCTTACACGCCGCCAGAAGAATAGGGAACTGGGCAAGGCTGGATAAAGCTATCAGTACCGGTAAATCGCAAACAAGCAAGCGCGAGCCGGAGGAGCTAACCGCTTTTATCGGCGCTATGGATGAGTTCAGCCAAAGTATAGCTCCCCAAGTAGTATCTGCAGCTTTGAAAGAACTTCCGGAAGCAAAAACCGCTCTAGATTTAGGCGGTGCCATGGGAACCTACGCTAAGCTTTTTAGCGAAAAGGGTCTTGGGGTTACTCTCATGGATACACCAGCAGTCATAGAAATCGCCAAGAAAGAACTTTCGGGTTCGGATATAAATCTTGTAGCCGGAGATTTTACTGAATCTTTACCGAAAGGTCTCTTCGATATAATCTTGCTCAGCAATATCGCCCATATTTACAAGCCTGAGAAAAACGCTCATCTATTAAAGTTAGTTTCAGAAAGCCTGGCTGAAAACGGGCTTGCTTTAATAATCGATTGGGTTAAAGGCAAAAGCACCGGAGCAGCCATGTTTGCCGTAAACATGCTTATTCACACAGCCGGCGGCGGTACTTGGACATTAGAGCAATTTAGATCCTGGATAGAGCAAGCAGGCTTAAAGTTTAAATCAGTCAGAGATCTAGCAGATGCCGACCAAAAACTATTGATTGCCAAGAAGAATTAACAAGCTCCCAGCCCCGAGACCCATTTCTTAGAGTCCGTGGCCAAGTCTTTCAATCAAGCTTTCGGGAAGTTTATCTTTTTTCATTATTTCTTGTGTAGATTTGACATCATAAGGTACTCTCTTGAAGATCACAGTGAACTTCTTTTCATTAAATAGAATGTAGCTACTTTGCGGGTTTCCATCACGAGGCTGGCCGACAGAGCCCGGATTCACTATAGCTTTATCATTTATATCTAATTTAATTTCTTCGCCCGGTTTCGACACTAAAGTATGCGGCTTGCTTTTCTTAAAGATAACCGGCAGGTGAGTGTGGCCTACAAAACAAATAGGAGACTCGAAAAAACTAAAATTTTGAAAAGCAATATCCTCGTTTAAAATATATTCCCAAACCGGTTCGCGTGGACTTCCGTGAACAAGAGTAGATTTGTCATCCGTCTCGAGCAGCTCCAGGCTTTCCAGATACTTTTTATTTTCTTCCGTAAGTATTTTAGCCGTGTACTCGCAAGCAGCCTTTGCGCTTGACGTAAAACTATTTAAGTCCATCTGGCCGATGCAGCCCAAATCGTGGTTTCCGCTCAACTTAAATGTGAGCTTATCTTTTATTAATTCCAAGACTTCGTTGGGATTGGGCCCGTAGCCGACAAAGTCGCCCAGACACCAAATTTTCTCGGTTTTACCGATATCTTTTAATACCGCTTTAAGGCCAGCTAAGTTACTGTGTATATCAGAGATAATAGCAATCATAATTCTGGACCTTGGATGTTTGAAGTTAGACGTTGGATTATTTTTGTCATTTTAATCATATGCCAAAAAACTCCTC
>JAUUWJ010000240.1 GCA_030589175.1 Actinomycetes bacterium | reverse complement strand
AGGTAAAAACAATGAGTGGGCAAGCAAGGCATTTGAATACGGTTGTCGTTCCTATTTATATATTAGCGTGTCTTGGCATAGCAAATTTGGCAAAGAAATTGAAAATTGCGAGAGTTTTTACGCCCGCTTTTTTAGGCTTGTTATTTACATTGAACATATACTCCGTAATTTGGAAAACAGGGTGGTTATTTGGGTAGTTTAGTCAAAAAAGCCTCCATTTTTATAGCCTCTGCTTTATTATTAGCAATACTGGCACTTACTCTATTTCCGGTTGATATTATAGATATCAGGCAACCGGTAGGATTAGCTTACCCAAGAGCACTTCCCACAACAGGCAGGCATTTTGGTTCTCTTGATCTCAAAGACAAGGTGGTCAGGCAAACCTTTAAGCCGGAAGCTAAAAATATATCCGGCATAGGAATATTCTTTAGTAAAAAAACAAATAATCCTAAGAGCGGGGTTATTAATTTCTATCTTAAAATAAATAAAGGAAAAAAGTTTGAAACTATTTTCAAAACATCAAAGAAGGCGGAAAATATTCGAGTGCCGGCTATATATACTATCTATTTCAAGCCAGTTAAAGTTAGAGAAGGCGTAGTTTACGCGATAGTTGTAGATGGAAATGGCTTAAGAAGCGGCATGACACCGTTTGCCAGTCTCTATGACGCTTATAAAGGCGGCGACGCTTATTTAAACGGCAAGAAGAGTTCGAGAGATATAGTATTTCAGACTTATCACAAAACAAACTTGTTAGGATTTTTCTCCGAGAAGTCGCGGCTAAGCCCGCTTTTACTTTTTTTTATTTTCTTATCTACGGTCCTTGGAGCTCTTTTACTTGCGTTAAATAATGAGCAGGTCTCGTTAGATAGCTAAATAAAACAAAATAGTTATTCTATTTTCCTCTCCCCAGGGGAGAGGATTAAGGCGAGGAGCGTAAATAAAGAATATTCTAATTTGCAATTTTCTTATAAACAGAAAGTGTTTCTTTTGCTGTTTTTTCCCAACTAAATTGTTTTGCTCTCTCATAACCCATTTTAGAAAGTTCTTTCGCTAAGTTGGTATCACTGACGATTTTTGAGATTGCGTTGGCAAATTCTTCAGGTTTTTCTGGATTAGCTTTAAGAGCAGCTTTGCCAACGACTTCAGGCAGCGAGGACGTATTAGAGCAGACTACTGGTGCTCCGCAGGCCATGGCTTCTAGAGCTGGCAGTCCAAATCCTTCGTAAAGTGAGGGGTAGACAAAAACGCTTGCTCCGCTATATATGGCTGGAAGATCTTTGTCTTGAATAAAACCGGTGAAGATTGTCTCTTTTTCTAAATCCTGTTTTTTGATGTCATTAAATATGCGTTTGTAGAGCCAGCCTTCTTCTCCGACAATTACTAGTTTGAAATCAAAATCGCTCTTTTTCTTAAGAAGAGCAAAGGCTTTAAGGAGGCAGCTTAGATTTTTCCGGGGCTCAAGAGTACCGACTGCTAATATATAATTTTGGGGAAGTCCAAATTTCTTTTTAACTTTTTCTTTGTCCTGAGCTGAAGCAGGTTTGAAGGTTGAATCAACGCCTGGATATATTACGAAAATCTTATCTTCTTTTACCATCAATAAATCAATTAAGTCTTTTCGCGTGTTTTCAGAAGTAGTGATTAAGGCATCGGCGTTTTTTATTGAAAAGCTAGCCACAGACTTCATATAGGTCTTATTTTTCCAAGTATAGAACTCTGGATAGCGTAAAAAAGCTAGGTCTTGGACTGTTAAAACGCTTGGCTTTTTGGAAGTGGGGAGCACAAAATCTGTCGAAAGAATAACGTGAGCGTCTTTTGTCAGGAAGTTCGGTGTTTTATTTAAGAATCGCAAAAGAAAAACAAATGTTTTGAACATTTGGGCTGGCTAGCTATAAGGGATA
>JAUUWJ010000043.1 GCA_030589175.1 Actinomycetes bacterium | reverse complement strand
AATATTTTTTTCTTTTTGTGAAGATTTTGAGCAAGTGATTTGACGAAAAAAGAAAACTTTTTTCTGTCTTTGGCGTTCATTCCTTCGTAGTCTATTTCAACTCCATCCACTTTGCGCTTAACGGCTACTCTTATTAATTGCCTGATATGCCTACGACGAAGTGTTCGGCTTCTAATTATGCGGCTTACAAGCGGCCCATTATAACCGTTAGATATCATGGGGATAACCCTAATGCCTAACTTTTTTGCTTTTCTTACAATTCGTAAATCAAATTTAGAAGTCGGCTTTAACTTTCCATTCGACAGCACATAATACCAATAAGGTGATATCTCATTTATTAGTTTCTTATTTTTGTTGAAAGAATTGAAGGTCTTTCGTTTGTCCCAATAAGGCGCCCAGGCAGCTACCGAATAGGTTCTCTTTTCCGGTGTTCTAATTTGCTTTGTTGCACGTGCTGAAAAACCCGATGTACTAAAAGAAAGAAAACTCGAAAAAAACAAAGAAAAAATAATAGTTAAATAAATTAAATACCGCATCTATTCCCTCGTAGCCGGCCGCAAAATATTATTAGTCTGTTTTTCACTTTACCTAAAATCAGATAAACAGGCAAAAACCGGTAAACAACTATCTATTAAAAAGCAAATGTAAGCAGCTTAAAGATTATAAGTAATTAAGTCAGGCCCATTGAGCCGATACGTCTTTTGTAGTAACGTAGAAAATTCAGGAGCCTACACTATGAGTTCTATCGTAAAAAAACGGCGTAAAAAAATGCGTAAAAAGAAACATAAAAAATTATTAAAAAGAACGCGCTTTCAAAGGAGGCGCAAGAAATAGGAGTTATATAAACAAGTGCTCTTTGCCGGATTAGATCTAGCGTCTAAAGTAAAAAACCCCTCCGGCTTGGCGATTCTAAAAGATTCCAAGTCAAAGCCGAAGCTTTCCCTCCTAAAAAATATCTATTCAGATAAACAAATAATTGATGCACTTAAGAAAATAGATTTCCTGGCAATTGATGCGCCTTTGATAAAAGGTGAAATTCCAAAGGGCTATCGTCCTGCCGAAAAGCAACTTATTAATTTGGGCTTAAGGTTGATGACACCCTCTTTTTTGAAAGAACTTGTCTTAAGAGCCCAAAATATTATTAATAATCTTCCTAATCACGTTAAGGTTATAGAAGCTCATCCGAGAAGCTCGGCTCTTATGCTCGGATTAAATACCAGAAGGGTCGTTTTTAACCAGCCCAAGATTAATAAATTATTAGATACGAACAATATTTCACTATCGAATAAACACCAGTTCGATGCGTTAGTAAGTGCTTATACTGCTTATCTGCATCAGAAAAAGAGCATTAGATATGCCGGAGAGGATGGCAGTTATATAGCGTTGCCTCCATGCCGTTCCATAAAATTAGCAGTTTTTGATATGGACGGTACCTTAACTCAGCCCAATAGCAGTTGGGAACATATCCATCGCCAGCTGGGCACATGGGAAAATGGCGGCTCGATTTATTTGCAAAAATTCTTGGCGGACGATATCTCATATGAAGAATTCGCCGATCTGGATTCGGGCGAGTGGAAAGGAATCGCAGTTGAGAAAATAAGAACCATCGCCAAGAGAGTAAAATACAATCCCGGGATTAGAGAACTTATTGAACACTTGAGAAAAAACAAGATTAAGATAGCAGTTATCAGTGGCGGTCTTTCCGTGATATCCGATAAAATTGCTGAGGACTTTGCAATCGAAGATATATTCGTTAACGATCTTATAAGCGATAACGGTTCATTGACGGGCAAAGTGAAAATTAACGTTTCTTACAATAGCAAGCTTCCGATTTACAAAAAATTACTAAAAGATTTGAAGATAAAACCGTATCAAGCAATGACGGTCGGCGATACTAACGGTGATATTCCGTTATTTAAAAACAGCGGCTTGGCAGTAGTAATTAATCCGATAAACGAAGAAGTCGTTAAAGCTGCCGACTTTGAAGTAAAATCCCTGGCTGAAATAATCACCTTACTAGAATAGCCTCTTAAATTCCTTAATTTTCAAGATTAAACAGTCAATTGCCGATATATAGAGTAGAGGTTTTTGCTTAGTTGTTTGGTAGTTATGGTTCGACTGCCAAGATGCATATTTTAAAAAGCGAACCAATAAGCCAAGCAAACAGCAAACTAACCCGATTAACTTCCTTGATTCTAATCCTAGTTTTAGTTCTCCCTCAAATCCCAATCACACAAGTTTTTGGCCAAGATGTTAAACAAGAACTAAAAAATGAAATAACCATTAAAGATGGAAAAATCCTAAGAGCCCGATCACATCAAACTCTAAAAAAAATAAATATGAATCAAGAAGATACAAGTAACAGTTATTCCGATGGTGAAATAATCGTCAAATTTAAATCCTCAAGCGCTTCATCGAAAATGATAAACGAAAATAATTTGAACCCTAATAACACCGGCAAGAAATCAATCGATAACCTAAACAAAAAACTAAATGTTAAAAGCCTAGAGAAAGTTTTTAAAGATGAAACTTCTAAAAAGAAGAATATTAACCTAACAACCATTTACAAAGCAAAAATTGACAAAGGTCAGAGTGTTAAGGCAACGATAAATAAATATGAAAAAGATCCTAATGTTGAATACGCCCAACCCAACTACAAATACAAAAAGAGCCAAATCCCAAATGATACTTACTACAATGATCTTTGGGGGATGCCAAAGATACAGGCTCCTCAAGCTTGGGACGTTACCACGGGCTCAAGCAATGTAATCGTAGCAGTCATTGACACCGGCGTTGATTACAATCACGAGGACTTGGCCGCGAATATGTGGACTAACTCAAACGAAATAGCGGGCAATGGTATTGATGATGACTCAAACGGATATATTGACGACACAAAAGGTTGGGATTTTTACAACGGAGATAATGATCCTTTTGATGATAATTCACACGGAACTCATGTTTCAGGAACAGTTGCCGCAGTTGCCAATAACGCAAAAGGTGTTGCTGGTGTCAGCTGGAATACCAAAATTATGGCTTTGAAGTTCTTAAGCGGTGGCGGATCCGGCTACTCATCAGATGCGGCTGTTGCTACAAGGTATGCAGCTGATAATGGAGCCAAAATAATCAATAACAGCTGGGGTGCTTATGGTAGTCCCAACGAAGATCAAGCATTATCGGATGCCCTAGATTATGCTCATGATGTACACAACGTTGTGATTGTTAATGCCGCCGGAAATTCTTATGGAGATGTTTATAAGGCAACTCCTGCAAATAATAATAATGTAATTGCAGTCGGGGCAACTAACTCGAGTGATACTAGGGCAAGTTTTTCAAATTGGGGCCAAAAAGTAGATGTCTCGGCTCCGGGAGTCAGCATTAAAAGTTCTGTCCCGGGAAATAATTATTCTAGTTATAGTGGTACATCTATGGCTTCCCCTCATGTTGCAGGATTAGCGGCACTGATATTATCTAATGACCCAACGCTTAATAATGAAGAAGTAAGACAAATACTTAAGATATCGAGCAATGATCTGGGTACGTTAGGATGGGATAAGTATTATGGTTCCGGCAGAATCAACGCGTTTAATGCTATTAACACTGGTGCTGTACTTCAAAATGTAATACTCTCGCCAAAACCGGGTATCGATCAAAAAGGTACCGTAAACATCGAGGGTAGTGCGGCAGGGCAAAACTTTCAAAGTTATAAACTTGAATACGGTGCCGGAACGAATCCTACTAGCTTGACCACGATCATGACCTCGAATACACCGGTAGAGAATTCGACTCTACACGCATGGGATACATCTGCAGTAGACGATGGAACCTATACTTTAGTGCTAACATCAACCGATACATTAAGCAAAAAGTATGAGTCTCGTTCATACATAATAATACAAAATAAACCTACTATCCCCCAGGACTTGTTGACCAAAGCTAAAGACGACCAAGTAAATCTATACTGGAAAGCTTCAGCAGGCCTCGAACCGCTTACTTACGAAATATTCAAATCAACGACATCCGGCCAATATCCGGAATCTGCCGAATACGAGGTCTCTTCTGCTAATTTCATTGACACAGACGTTGTAAAGGGCCAAAAATACTACTATAAAATCCGGGCAAAAAGCACAGGAATTCAGACTTTTACAAGCAGCTACTCAAGTGAAGTTAAAGCAAAGCTAGGCTATTATTGGCCAACCGAGAGAGCATCAACTGATTCATCTGAAAATGAAGGAACTTACGGTGGATGGTCTCCTGACATCTCAGGTGACGGACGCTTTGTTGCCTTTGATTCATACTCTTCGAATTTAGTTTCGGGCGATACTAATAGTAGATGGGATGCTTTTATAAAAGATAGGCAAGCTGGGACAACAACAAGAGTATCGACTGATTCATCTGGAAATGAAGGTAATAATAATAGTTGGTGGGTGTCAATTTCTTCTGACGGAAGACATGTCGGTTATGAATCTGACGCAAGCAATTTAGTAGCTAATGATACAAATGCTAAGAACGATGTATTTGTAAAAGATACTCAAACGGGCGTCACAACAAGAGTTTCAACAGATTCTTCGGGAAACGAGGCCAATGGGACCAGTTGGGACGCTTCGGTTTCTTCAGATGGGCGATATGTAGCTTTTGGCTCAGAAGCAAGCAATTTAGTTCCCGGTGATACAAATGGTAAAGAAGATGTCTTTGTAAAAGACACCCAAACAGGAACAACGACTCGTATATCTACGGACTCATCTGAAAACGAAGGAAATGACACTAGTTGGGACCAGGCAATATCTGCAGACGGTCGTTATGTAACTTACATGTCTAAAGCTTCTAATTTGGTCGCAGGAGATACAAACGCAAGATATGATATATTTCTCAAAGATACTCAAACGGGTGTTAATAGCAGAGTCTCCTCTGATTCATCCGGAATTCAAGGAAATGGTAATAGTTGGTGGCCTTCTATTTCAGCAGATGGAAGATACATTGCCTTCGATTCTATATCAAACAACTTGGTTTCAGGAGATACAAATAGTTCTTACGATGTCTTTGTAAAAGATACACAGACAGGCATAACGACAATGGCCTCTATTGATTCAAACGGCAACCAAGGAAATAGTAATAGTTACTCTGTTGGTAAGATTTCATCAGACGGTCGCTACGTATCATTTGAAACGTTTTCAACAAACTTAGATCCGGAAGATACTAATGGTACGTGGGATGTATATGTAAAAGACATACAAACAGGAACGCTTACAAGAGCATCATCTGATTATTCCGGCAATGATTGGAGCACAGTGACCCAAGCCTCAATTTCCTCAGATGGTAAATTTGTTACTTTTGATTCCTATGCTTCAAACATAATCGAAAATGATAATAATGGTAATCCAGATGTTTTTGTTAAAGCAAACACATCTATTTTGGATTCTTATATTGATAACAATCTGAAATTTGCCGGAGATACATTCGATATTACTATTACAGCTCGTGATCAAGACAACAACCCTGTAACAAGCTATTCAGGGACTGTCTCGTTTTCATCTTCTGATGCCCAAGCCGTTTTACCGACCGATGACGGCACCGGGTGGTCTAACGGACAAAAAACATTTAGCACAATATTGAAAACTGCCGGAGACCAAAGCATTACGGCTACAGATACTATCGACAGTAATCTTACTGTCAGGGCTGAGGTAAATATTAATCCTGGCATTCCTCAAAGCATTTCCGTAACTCCATCAACCGACCAAACAGTTATTGCAGGGCAGACAATGCAGTTCTCAGCATCGGCGCAAGATGCTTATGGAAATGATGTGACTTCATTCAGCTGGACAAATACAAGCTCAACAGGACTATTTAGTAAGACTATTAGCGGTAATTATCAGGTAAAAGCTTCCTCCGGAGGAGTAGATAGCAATATAGTAAATGTAGCAGTAAACCCAACTTCGCTCGACCACATAAACATATCTCCATCCGCTAACCAAACAATTACCGCCGGAGACACAGTACAGTTTTCAGCTCAAGGACAAGACACTTACAACAACAATATTTCCGGACTAAGCTATGTTTGGACTAATGCTAATTCTTCCGGTCTCTTTTCAAATACCACAGCCGGGACATATCAAGTAAAAGAATCAAATGGCGGTTTGTATAGTGCCATAGTCGATGTCACGGTGAACCCCGCTGCTATAGATCACATAAATATATCTCCCTCTTCAAATCAATCGATTGCTGCCGG
>JAUUWJ010000237.1 GCA_030589175.1 Actinomycetes bacterium | reverse complement strand
AAATCCGCTTCATATTTTTCTGCTAATGTTTTAAGTTCTTCTACTTTACCTTTACCTATGTATGTTGAAGGACTTGGTGAATGGCGCTCTTGAGTTAGAATTTCTTTGACGCGTGCTTTGGCCGTTTTAGCTAAAAGTTTAAGTTCTTTAATGCTGTCTTTGAAATGAATTTTATTTTCAGATGATTTCTTAACGGCGACTAGTATCGCATTTTCTGCCATCAAGACAATATAAGACGAAAAATTAACTTTTGTAAATCTTTTTAGCTAAAGATATAAATATGAGGAGTCTATCAAAGACATTCTTTTATTCTCTTTAAAGCTTCTTCCAGGCGATCATCTTTTGTAGTTAATGATATTCTGATAAAACCTTCACCTGATGGACCATAAGCATTTCCCGGCGGCACTACTACCGAAGCTTTTTCTAAGATATGCGTGGCAAAACTCTCAGAAGTATAACCCTCAGGCACCGGTACCCAAACATATATTGTAGCCTTAGGTTCCTCTACGGCTAAACCGATGTCTTTTAAGGTGCTAACAACCATATCGCGTCTTTTCTTGTAAATCTTGCGCATTTCTTCAACGCTTTCCTGGGAGCCGTTTAAAGCTTCTATGCCGGCCAACTGAACAGCGTTAAAAATACCGGAGTCAACATTTGTTTTTACGCGCCCTAGAGCTTCGATAATCCTTGCATTTCCTACGACATACCATATCCGCCAACCGGTCATATTATAGCTTTTAGATAAAGAATTAAATTCTATTCCCATATCTTTTGCCCCTTCATACTGCAGAAAGCTGGGAGCAATATATCCGTCAAAAGTAATTTCGCTATAAGGATTATCATGGCATATTGCAATATCGTTTTTCTTAGCAAACCTGATTGCTTCTTCGAATAAATTATCTTTAGCTATAGCGCCTGTAGGATTGTTCGGATAGCAAAGCCACATAAGCTTCGCTTGCCTGGCAATGTTTTCATCTATAGTAGAAAAATCGGGATTAAATTTATTCTCATCTAAAAGAGGCATGAGCTCGCGCTTCACCCCGGCTATTATGGCCCCAGTCTGATATACCGGATAACCGGGATCTGGGATCAAAGCCGTATCACCTTCATCACAAAGGGCCAGATATATATGAGCCAAGCCTTCTTTTGAACCGATTAGCGGCAAGACTTCTTTATCAGGGTCAAGGTCAACGGAAAATCTTCTTTTATAAAAATCAGCGATTGACTTTCTTAGCTGGGGCATCCCGTAGTAGGAAGGATAACGATGATTCTCTGTGTTTTGAGCTTCTTCAGCTAGTTTTTCTATTATGTGTTTCGGTGTTGGTTCTACGGGATCACCAATGCCCAAACTTATTACATCACAACCTTGTGCTTTCTTTTCTTCAATTTTTTTATCAATCTCTGCAAATAAATACGGTGGCAAACTACTAATTCTCTTTGAAAACTCCACTTTTTCTCCTAGATATTAATTTTTCCTTCAAAAATTTTCCTGGCTTCGCCTTTTAAAAACAATGACTCGCCATGAAATTCTACTTCAAGATCACCGCCGGGTAAAGATATAATTGCTCTATTTTCAACCAATCCTTTTTTTCTGGCAACGGCAAACACGGCACAAGCCCCTGTTCCACAAGCTAGCGTATAACCAGCTCCCCTTTCCCAAACAGCGACATTTACCTTTTGTTTTGACTCAATTTGAGCCCACTCGACATTTATTTTATTTTTGAACAAATTATGATTTTCAATAATCGGCCCTAATTTTTTGACAAGTTCCTCATTTAAGCTATCCGTGAATATTACACAATGGGGATTTCCAATAGAAACTCCATTAACTTCGACTTCAGATCCATTCACTTTCAGGAGATAATCTGTCATTTCCCCATCAGCCAGGAAACCAATTTCAACATTTTTAAATGAAGGCGCTCCCATACTAACTTGAAATAAATCACCT
>JAUUWJ010000054.1 GCA_030589175.1 Actinomycetes bacterium | reverse complement strand
TCATAAATCTTTTGCGGAGTGGCCTGGCAAAATAGCTCGAAACCGCCGTTTGAGATCTGCAATACCTCATCGTTATCAGCTATAACGATTAGAGCACCGGTGTTGGCGCTTATAATATGCTCAATAGATTGCCTCAGCTTAGTACCCCGGGAAATCATTGATAATACTCTTTTTAATAATTCTTTTTTTGTTTTTTTCTCTACACTCATATTAAAATCAACTCAAATAATCAAGAGCTTGGCTAATATTCTCTACCGCTTGTAAATCCATTCCCTTAACCTTTACTTTGGTTTTGGGTAATATTGCTTTCTTGATACCCAACTTTAAAGCTTCTTTAAGCCTTAGTTCGATATTGTTTACTTGCCGGATTTCGCCGGAGAGGCCCAGCTCGCCAAACACTATTGTATCGGCAGGAGCTTCTCTATTCTTTAGGCTTGAAGCAATTGATAGGGCAATAGCAAGATCGGCTGCCGCTTCGAATACTCTTAAACCACCGGCTACGTTAGCATAAATATCTTTGTCAGACAGAGACAGACCGGCCCTTTTCTGTAGTACTGCTATTATAATAGCTATGCGATTATAGTCAAGGCCTGCGCTTTGACGCCTGGGATTAGGGTATGTCGAATTACAGACAAGAGCTTGGATTTCAACAAGCAAAGCCCTACTCCCTTCTACGGCAGCCGTAATAGTTGATCCGTTTTCATTTGCCTTGTTAGAAAGAAATATTTCACTGGGGTTATTGATTTCCCTTAAGCCATCTTCAGCCATGTTAAAAACGGCTATTTCGTTTGTTGAGCCAAATCGGTTCTTAACTGCCCTTATTATCCTATGGTTATGAAATGAGTCTCCTTCGAAGTAAAGTACCGTGTCTACCATGTGCTCGAGAATTCTCGGGCCGGCAATTGCTCCTTCTTTTGTAACATGGCCGATTATGAAAACAATTCTAGATTTACTTTTAGCTATCTTCGTAAGTTTAGCGGTACACTCTCTTACTTGGCTGACACTACCTGGTGCACTTGATATATGGGGAAGAAACATTGTCTGAATTGAGTCAATTATAAGGACATCGGCTTTTAGTTCATCGGCTTGTTGTTCTATGGCTTCTAAGTTGTTCTCAGCCAAAACATATAAATTTGACGACATATTTGAAATACGGTCAGCTCTAATCTTTATTTGCTCCTCCGATTCTTCGCCGCTAGCGATGAGCACTTTGATGTTATTTCCGGCTAGTTTTGAAGCCAACTGCAGGAGAAGAGTAGATTTGCCTATACCGGGGGCGCCGCCCAACAAAACCAAGCTGGAGTTTACTATACCGCCTCCCAATAGCCGGTCAAACTCTTTTATCCCGGACACACTCCTATTCACCTGGGCTGATTTAACTTCTGTTATAGCTACTGCTCTATTTGTAGAATGCTTCGTTTCTTCAAAAGGATTTTTCATTTCCTCTTCGGCCATGGTGTTAAATTGAGAGCAGTCAGGGCAACGGCCTAACCACTGAGGAGATAAATATCCACATTCCGAACAAACGAACGCATATTTTACTTTTGCCATATCTTAAAAATAGCATATTTAGCTGGTAAAAAGCTAATAACTAGTTGCTTATTTTTGCTAATAGGCACTATAAAGAAGTTTTTTAGCCATCGAGGGCTTTAATAAGACTTTCTTGTAAGCTAGATTGCGAGTACTAGCTTTTTTTACGCTAAATTTACATCATTATTTAAATGTTTTGCAAAAAGTTAGTGCCAAAGAGTTATAATAATAAGTGAGTATTATACAAATATGTTCAAATCAATAATTATTGTATTTATAAGTTTAATATTTGCAGCAATTGGACAGGTAGTTCTGAAATATGGCATGAACAATGTCGGAAGCATTGACACTTTCAGCCTACAAGGTATCGCGCCTTTTATAGTAAAAACTGCAAAGAACCCGTTAATATGGTTTGGCTGTTTTCTATATGGAATGGCAGCATTAGCTTGGTTAATTGTTCTTTCACGGGAAAGCTTAAGTTTTGTTTATCCTTTTGCCGGCCTTACTTTTGTGATAGTCCTGTTTTTATCTTCAGCTATTTTAAAAGAACAAGTTAGTCTTTGGCGTTGGTTAGGAACTTCCGTTATTATTATCGGACTTTTGATAACTGTTCGTTCATAGCGTTTAGTAGGATCTATAGAAAGCAATTATGAAGAATCGATAGCTGATACGACTTCTTTGATTTGTTCTTCAGTAAGTTCTGGATAGATAGGTAGAGAGATAACTTCTTTGGCCGCTTTCTCTGCTTCAGGAAAATCTCCTTTTTTATATCCCAAGTAAGCGAAGACATCTTGCAGGTGAAAAGGGGCTGGATAGTAAATTGCCGCGCCTATCTCTTTTTCTTTAAGCCACTTAAATAACTCATCTCTGTTAGAGGTTTTTATTGTATATTGATTATAGACATGACGAATTGAAGAAGCAGTTAAAGATGTTTTTACTAAACTATCTTTTAATAAACTCTCATAAATAGAGGCTACTTTCTGGCGTTTTTCAGTCCACTTATCCAAATATTTTAACTTTACTTTCAATACGGCTGCTTGAAGTTCATCTAAACGGCTATTGAAACCTATAACTGAGCTATTATATTTGTCCTTAATACCATGTTTTCTTAGGAGTCTAATATTTTCAGCAATCTCTTTGCTATTCGTTACTACCATTCCACCATCACCAAAGCAGCCTAGATTTTTCGAAGGGAAAAAGCTTAGGCAACCTGTGTCTCCAAATGAGCCGACTCTTTTACTATTAGACTCGGCACCGATTGCCTGAGCACAATCCTCAATTACTTTTAAACCATGCTCTCTGGCTATATCCATTATTTTGCTCATCTCTGCCGGTTGGCCGAATAAATGAACTGGCATTATCGCTTTGGTTTTTGAATTTATTTTTTCTTCTATTTTTTCTGGGTCAATATTGAATGAGTCAGAGAGAATATCTGCGAATACCGGCTTGGCTCCAGCGCGTACAATGGTATCAGCAGTCGCTATAAAAGAAAATGGTGTTGTAATGACTTCATCGCCTGCACTAATTCCACAAGCGACTAGAGTGAGTTCGAGAGCATCTGTTCCTGAAGCAACACCTATGGCGAACTTGGTTTGGCAATAAGAAGCAGTCTCCTGCTCAAGCGCTTGAACTTCAGGTCCTAAAATAAAGTTCGTGCTATCTATGACCTTTGCCACCGCTTTGTCAATTTCTTCTTTTATCGTCTCATAATGAGCTTTAAGATCCAGTAGAGGAATCAATACCCCTCCTTCAAACCTGATAAGTTATTGAGCTAAATTAATCTAACAGAGATATCTTTATGACTCACTAGTACCTGATTTTTCCAGAAGAGGTTCTAATTCTTGGCTACTCTCTTCCTCTAAAATAGCAACTATCTTTTCTGCTGCATGTCCATTACCAAATTCATTAGCATTTTTTATTTTCTGGTAAGGTTTTTTTACAGCATTTAAAATATCATTTACGTCTGTTCCGATAAGCTGGTTTGCGCCAGCAGTTGTAGTTTCTGGCCAATTATTGTCTTCTAGACATGTAACGCAAGGCGTTTTGAGAAAATAGGCCTCTTTCTGTAACCCGCCAGAATCAGTAATTAAAAGGCGGGCATTTTTAACTAGTTTCAACATATCAAAGTAGCTCACGGGATTAATCATTTTTACGTTTCCGCTCCCTAAATGTAAACCACCTAGTGCTTCAATTGCTCTCTGTGTACGAGGATGGACAGGAAAGATGATTGATTCGTTAATTTTAGAAAAAGCCTTCATTACTGAAGATAACTTTGCTGTATTATTAGTTGTTTCTGCCCGATGAATTGTTGCAACTAAAAACCCCTGTGGCTTCAAATTTAATTTCGTCAGAATTTTTGATTTTTTTTCAGCAGATGACTTATAGGTTAAGACGGCATCGTACATTACATCTCCTGTTTTGTAGGTACCTCTTGTTAGATTCTCTTTTTTTAGATTTTCGACTGCTGACTGCGTTGGGGCAAACAAAAGGCTTGATAAATGATCTACAAGCATCCGATTGATCTCTTCTGGAGTTTTGTTATTGTAGTTTCGCATACCAGCTTCAACATGGGGAATGCGCACGCTCAATTTCGCCGCCTCTAGCGCGCCGGCCAAAGTAGAATTGATATCTCCATAAACAATAACCCAATTAGGCTTTTCTTTAATAATTATTTTCTCAGCTCGAATCATAATTTGGCCGGTCTGTTGGGCATGCGTACCTGAACCAACTCCAAGATAATAATTCGGTTCAGGAACTTCTAACTGATCAAAAAAGATTTTGTTAAGTTTTGTATCGTAATGCTGACCAGTATGAATCAAAATCTCTTTATGCTTTTTGCGAAGTTCTTTTGAAATCATAGTCGCTTTAATAAAATTCGGTCTAGCGCCCACAATTGATATGATTTTCATAAAAGTTCTTCCTTTGAAACGTCTCTAATAACTTTGGCCGGTACCCCCATCACCAACTTGCCTGCAGGGATATCCTTTGAAACTAATGAGCCTGCAGCTATAAAAACCTCTTCGCCAACAACAATGCCAGGTAGCAAGGTAGCATTTGCTCCGATCCTTGCCGCTTTTTTAATAGTAGGTCCTTTCTTGAGCTTAAAACGTTTTTCAGTTCGACCCATGAAATTGTCATTGGTTGTCACAACCATGGGTGCAATGAAAACGTAATCTTCAATTTTTGTTTCTGATGTTATATATGCACCAGTTTGAATTTTGACAAAAGCTCCTATACTTACATCATTTTCAACAGTCACTCTATGACCAATCAAGCTGGAATCTCTGATACTGCATCTTTCTCTTACCTCAGCTCCATCACCAATCATTATGTTTCCTCCCAGATTACTACCCTTAAAGATAACAGCACCGTCTCCAACTATAGATTCAGCACCAATTTCTAGATGCGAGAGGGTTGTTGATTTGGCTGTAGTTAATTTAGCAAGTTTTGGTTCTTTGCCTAAGACAGCTCCATTTCCTATAGAAACACCATTGCCAATAACAGTACCTTTGTGCACAACAACATTGTGACCGATTGATATATCATTACCAAGCTGAGCGCCGTCTTCTATTACAATATTTTCACCAAAAACGCAGTTTTTGCCTATTTTAGCTTTCTTAGATATAGACTTAGACATTAACCAAGATCCCTTCTCTATTCATTGATTCCTGAGCGGCTTCGAGGATCTTAACGACCTTTAAACCTTCTTCGCCGCTGCTTATCGGCGTTTTATTGTTCTTGATGCAGTCAAGGAAATGTAAGCATTCGATTCTTAACGGCTCGGACATTTTTATATGAGGAATCGAAATATCGCCAAACCTCAAATGTAGGTCGCGTCCGTATGAGCGGTAGTTGTTGGGAGGGCCTATACCTTTGTCATAAACTTTTATCTTTTCCATGCTTTGCATATCATCGAAAACGACCATCTTCTTTGAGCCGGCAATTGTGAATTTGCGCACTTTATGTGGATCTAACCAGCTTATATGAACATTTGCCATAATCTTATTAGGAAAGCTCATTGTTAGAAAAACAACGTCTTCGATCTCTTTTTGTAAATAGCTCTGGCCAGTAGCAACGACTGATTTAGGCTCTTTACCTATAAGGCTTAGAATAACCGAAATATCATGAGGACCCAGGCTCCACAAGCAATTCTCATCGCTTCTTACTTTTCCTAAATTCAACCTTTGCGAATAAATATAGAGAATTTCGCCAATCTCTCCTTGTTTGATATAAGACTTAATGGCTCTGATGCCTGGGTGGTATTCCAAGAGATGGCCGA
>JAUUWJ010000080.1 GCA_030589175.1 Actinomycetes bacterium | reverse complement strand
TATATTGTTCCCCAGAATACGGCAAAAGCGGAGAAGACAAAGATTAAATTATTTATGAGAAAAGTAGATTCCCTGGAGAGAATGGATTCCAGAAAATTTTCACTTTTTAAGTTATCGAGTCTTGTTATAAGTAGAATGACGGAAAGCAACAGAATTAGGGCAATGGCGCCTAAGAAAAACGTTCCCAGAGAAGAAGCGCCAAAAGTATGAACCGAGCTTAATATACCGCTTCTGGTCAAAAATGTTCCAAAAAAGGATAGTGCGAAAGTGGCAATAATTAGAATCATATTCCACACCTTAAGCATATTCTTTCTTTCCTGGATCATAACCGAATGGAGATAGGCAGTCCCGGTAAGCCAGGGCATAAAGGAGGCGTTTTCCTCCGGGTCCCAGGCCCAGTAACCACCCCAGCCAAGCTCCATGTAAGCCCACTGCGCACCGAGGATAATTCCCGCGCCTAAGAAAAACCAAGAGAAGATTGTCCACTTTCTGGTGCTAGCAGTCCAAATAGAACTTAATTTTCTGGTGAGCAGGGCGGCAATGGCAAAAGCAAAAGGAATAGTAAAGCCAACGTAGCCCATGTACAAAGTAGGCGGGTGCAAAATCATACCGTAGTTTTGCAGCATCGGATTTAAGCCTTGGCCGTCCGGCGGTGAACTATAGCCGGATTTTTTCAGCTGTGATTGAAGCTGGGGATTACTAACGGAAAGTCTTTCAAAAGGATCTGATTGCGCCGGCTGCTTTGCAGACAGGGCTGTTGCCGTGAAGAATAACATAACGGCGATTATCACACCGACCAGTACATATTCTTTAAAGTTTTTGTTATCGAACCTTCTTAAAAATTTACCTATTGAAGCCGCCAGAATTGTTAGAACCGTTGTCAGTAAAAGAGCCAAGTTAATCAGATTAATGATATTTTTTGTTCCTCTACTTAAGCTAAAAATAGCGGGAACAAGGGTCATTATGAAAACAAAGAAGGCCAATACAAGCATACAAACCGACATGACATAGGGGATAAGGTCATGATTTCGGTGCCTGTTTTGATAGACAACGACAACCATGTATAAAGCTAACACCCAAGCCCAAAATAACATCGAGCCTGATTGACCGGCATAAAATGCGGCAATTTTATAGCCGAGCGGTAAAGCTTTATTTGAATATTGCCAGACGTAGGCTATATCAAAACGGTTAGTAAGAAAAGCGGTAGACAAGCCTATTGCCGACACAGTTATTATAATGGCTGTTGCATAAACGGCATAACGGGCGCTTTGAATAATCTTACGATTGCCGGTAATTACTCCTACCATAGGAGCAATTGCTGCATAAATAATTACAGGCAATGAAAAATATAGGGCAAAGTGTCCTAGTTCAATCAATTATTTCTCCTTTTTGGCAGCAGCTTCATACTTGGAAGGACATTTTGTTTTCAGGTCTTCAGTCTCAAATATCTTGCCGTCATAGGAGCCTACGGCGACAGCTTGAATGTCGGGTTTAAAATTATCGGGAAGAACTCCTTTGTAACGGACTTTGATTTTCTTTTTTTTGTCTTTGAGCTCGAATTCTGTCATCGTTCCCAAGTCGAATTTTTTAATACTGCCTTTGACTATTTCTCCTTCGAGCTTAACTTGCTCGCCGTGTTTAATCTCTCCCTTATCAATTAGGCTCAATAATTCACTGGGCTTAGTGTACGTGATGGATACGTTTTGGGAAAACCAAACAATTGATGAGGTGATAGCGACAAGGCCAACAATACCGGCTATAGCATATTTTCGTTGTTTTTGGGACCAGTTTTTCCAGCTAATAAAAATGTAGGCGAAAAAACTTATGAGAAATAAAGCGGCTATGCCAATGCCTATGTATACGCCAGTCATTTTGTTCTCCTATTTAACAATGCTTACTAATTTTGATATTGTTTCGCTTGCTAAATCAATATCGACACTCAGCCAAACAACTTTATCTTTTGCTGTATAGTAATAGTGTGTTTGTCCCATGGACTCCATCTCGACTACCTTCTTACTTTTGATAGTAATATTTTCCGGTTCTCCGTAAGGACTCTCTCCTTTGGATATCTTTTTTGTCATTCTTTTGAGTAATATATTTGCTGACGTTTCGTTTTTAGCTTTTCCTACCCACAGTTTAGCTTTATAGTTTCCGGCGTAATAATCGCCGATCTCAGTTTTTAGCAGAGTCATCTTTGCTCCTTTGTGCATACTAGTTACCGATTTCTCAGCTTCCTTGCCTTTCATAGTGTGCGCTAGCTCAAACTCACCTATAGCTTCGGGAAGAAGGCTATTACTTCTTGTGCTACAACCTAAAGCAAGAAGAACCAACAAAAGGACTATCGCTAACTTTGTTATTTTGACAATGTTCATATTATTTATCTTTGAACAAAGATCCACATCATGGAGCCTAGCGACATGCCTAAAACAATCAGTATGATAATTATCCAAATAAAGATTCTTACAAGTCTTTCATTCATATAATCCTCATTTTGTTTTTGACCCGCAATTCGGACAGAATTTAGCGCCGCCTTGTAAGCGGGTGCCGCAGTTGGCACAAAAACGACTCTTTCCTTTTGGCGGCACGGGTGCCTGCTTTCTGCTTGTACCCTCTGAACTTCTTTTAGAGAAAAATGTAAAAATAACTGCCGATAGAGCGATAGCAACAATGAAGGCTATCAATATTGTTAAAGCACTTGTACCTGAACCGCTTTGGCCGGTGCTTTTAGATGAAGCAGCTGCGCCCATCCCGGATCTTTCGAGGCTTACATCCCACCCCTTTTTTGTATAAGAAATGTTGAATTTATACTCTTTTCCTTTCTTAACGTTATCAAAGCTATAACCATGGTTTTTCAAGCCATTGTTATCATTTGCCGTGCTTTGAGCCGGAGGACTTGTCTTGTAATTTGTAGCCCCTTTTGGGTGGGTTAAAGAAATTGTCAATTCATCGATATCTTGGCCGGCTTTAAATGTGTAATCGAGGGTTTTTTTGCCGCCATTATCCTTAATACTTTCAAAATAGCCCTCTATTTGAAACGTGTTTTGGGGCATCGGCAAATCAAACTTAAATAAATTGCCTACTGTAGCCTTGTCATAGGTCTGGCATTGATGTTGGCCACTTGCATCTAAGGCACAGAAATGGAGTGAGGTATCTTGAATAATTGTGCTTGGAGTATAAATGGTCAACTTATCAGAAGAAGATGCAGCTTGGTCTAACTCTCCTGTCAGCATCATAAAGACCGTTTTTTCTTTGTCGTATTCCGGTTTTATTTGGACTTCAAGACTTTTGAGATTCGCATTAGCGGCAAATGCCAAGTTGGTGGACATGAAAGCAAACGTTAGCATTATTGCAACAAGTAGTAACAGTCGTTTTCCTTTGAAATTTTTCATTTGACTAACTCCTTTTTAGTCGTTAAATTAACCCAAACTATTAAAGCAAATTAAAGCGGAAGTGTCTAGAAGTAAGAAAACACTACTAAGACCTACAGCCCTCCCTTAACAGCTCTGCCTTTAAATTTAATTGTTAGGCTTTTACTGTTACCAGGTTATTAAGTAAGTCTTAAAAGTTAAATATGGAGCACCTTTAAAAGGCTATATACTAATTATAAGCCCTAGACACTTTCGAGTCAATTCTAGTCAACAAACATTACCTCTGATTACCTCTGATTTCATTATTTATGTTTTCCGATTTTCATGATTGACAAGTGCTGATGTGTGCAAACTTTTTATTATTGCTCGATTTTCGAGCCGCAGTTTGCGCAGAACTTGGCTCCTTCTGCTAAACGAGTACCGCAATTGGTGCAAAACCGGGCCTTTCCTTTTGGTGCCACAGCCGTTGGTCTTCTGGCCCTTTTTCTGCTGGGCATTAGAAAAGCAAACAGAATACCTCCCGTTAATATAATTGCACCTAAAATAGCAAGAAATATGGCTGAACCGGGTAAATTTGTAGTAGTCTCATTACTTTCTGGCGATGCTTGGTCGGCTTTCTCCACGCTGACATTCCAGTCATTCTTACTGTAAGAGATGTTGAACTTTATTTCTTTGCCTTCTTTTACATTGGAAAATGAATAAATCGAGTTTTGCAGTCCGTGTTCATCTTTGCCGGAGGCTTGGCCAGCCGGCTGTACCTTGAAATTACTAGCACCTTTTGGCTGGGAGATACTGATGTCAAGATTTTTAATATCTTGAGCGGCCTTAAAAGTATACTCAAGAGTTCTCTGGCCATTATTGTCTTTAATAGATTCAAAATAACCTTCAAACATAAACTTTTTCTCGGGCATGGGAACCTTAAATTTTTTGTAATTGCCCTCAATAGATTTTTCTCTGGTTTGGCAAAGCATCTGATTGCTTGCATTGAATGCACAGATATTTAAGGTGCTATCTTCGATAAGATCTTTAGGCGAATAGAAGAAAGTCTCAGCTGGCATACTTGTTTTATCCAATTCACCATCAAACCTGAGGAAAACTTGTTTTTCTACATCGTATTCCGGCTTTATCATTACTTCTAGTTTTTTAAAGTTTGCCCCCTCGCCAAATGCGATACTGACAAACGAAAAAAGAAACAAAGGTGCGATTATAGCAATTAGAACTACACTTATTAAGCTGGTTTTTTTGCTTGAACAATTTTTCATGTGACCTCTTTTCTAGTAAATTGTAAAATTGTATTTTGCATGGATACTATACTGACGTAAGTGATTCTATTGTAATAATCTTTTCCGAAGTATTGATAATTTTTTGTTATCATAATAATTTGTCAACCATTTCACTGAGCTCTTTAAAAGT
>JAUUWJ010000099.1 GCA_030589175.1 Actinomycetes bacterium | reverse complement strand
CCGGCCGTAGAAGTTTAGTAGAAGTTGTAATAGGCGATAACACCGGTTATATATCAGGAACTTTCTTTAACCAGCCTTACATCGCCAATAATTTCGAAGAAGGAGACTACGTTGCTTTCGCCGGAAAAATTGAGCATAAATATGAAAAATTACAGATAAACAACCCACTATATGACAAGTTAGACAAAGGGAAACCGCTTCACACTATGGGAATACTGCCTTTTCATTCTACTACTGCTGGCATTTCTACAAAGCAAATTCGTTCTTTAGTAAAAAAAGTGTTGGACTACATACCTGATAAAGAAATGCTGCCAAGCGAAGTAATTAATGAAGAAAGGCTAGCTAGTTTCAAGAAATCAATTAAGAACGTTCATTTTCCCTCAGATTTTAGGTCCTTAAAACAAGCTAAGGATAGATTGATTTTTCAAGAGTTTTTCGAGCTTCAGCTTGCAGTATTAATTAAAAAACAAAGAATCAAAAATATTGATGCTCATCTTTTGAAACCCGGAAATCTAATTGAGGCAGCACTTGATAAACTACCTTTTTCTTTGACAGGCGATCAGAAAAAAGTATTAGCAGAAATAACTGAAGACACGCTTTCCCAAAGGCCAATGAATCGCCTATTGCAGGGAGAAGTAGGAAGCGGAAAGACTATTGTGGCATTTCTTAGCGCCCTAAGAGCTATTGAGAACGGCTTCCAGGCCTCTATTATGGCCCCAACAGAGATTCTAGCCAAACAGCATTTTGAAAGAATAAAACCCCTGGCTAACAAGTTGAAGATTGTAGTCGCTCTCCTTGTTTCATCTCTTAAAGAAGATGAGAAAAAAGAAACATTAAATTTGATAGAAAACGGAAAAGCTAAGCTTATTATTGGAACTCATGCGCTAATTCAAGAAGGAGTTTCATTTAAGAATGTCGCGCTTGTTGTTGTCGACGAGCAACACCGTTTCGGCGTTGAGCAAAGAAAGAGCTTGAATAAAAAAGGAACGGCACCTCACACTTTGGTAATGACCGCTACTCCTATTCCCAGAAGCTTGGCTCTGACACTTTACGGTGACCTAGACGTTAGCACCATAAAGGAGTTGCCTTCCGGCAAAGACTTCACTCAGAAAGTAAATACCGTTGTTTGTCAGGGCAAGAAAAGAGAACAAGCTTATGAAAAAATCAGAGAAGAGGTCAGAAAAGGCAGACAAGCTTTTGTAATATGCCCCCTCATCGACTTATCTGACAAAATAGAAGCTAAAGCGGTTGAAGAAGAAATTGAAAATCTTAAAGAAAATGTTTTTAGAGAGTTTAAGGTAGATTCGATTCACGGCAAACTAAAAACAAATGAAAAAGAAAATATAATGCTTTCCTTCAATAAAGGAGAAATAGATATACTTTTAGCTACAACTTTGATTGAGGTTGGTGTTGATGTACCTAACGTAACGGTGATGATAATAGAGAATGCCGATAGATTCGGACTTGCTCAATTACACCAGCTAAGAGGACGAGTAGGCCGAGGCGAACACGACGGAGTTTGTATAATGATGCCAACTTATAAAACGGAAGATTCAATTAAGAGAATGAGAGCGATTCGAGAGTTAAAAGACGGTTTTTCTTTGGCTGAAGCTGACTTAACAATAAGAGGAGAAGGCAGGATATTCGGCTTTAATCAAGCAGGATTTTCTGATTTAAAGATAGCCAGTCTTCAAAGAGACTTTGAAGTTCTGCAAGAAGCAAGAAAACAAGCAAAAAAACTGCTTTCCATAGATTCAAACCTGGAGAATAATCCTTTATTAAAAGCAGTCATAAAAGTAAAATATTCAAAGCTTTTAGATATCGGCGGAGGATAATTGAGCGTAATAGCCGGCAGTGCTAAAGGACAACGTATAAAAGCGCCCAAGGGAGCCCAAACCAGACCGACTTCAGACAAGGTCAGAGAAGCCATATTTTCAACAATAGGAGCAAAAGTAAGCGATGCCAATGTTTTAGATTTATATGCCGGTAGTGGTGCTCTGGGAATAGAGGCCCTGAGCAGAGGTGCAGGGTCAGCCACATTTATAGACTCGTCTACGACAGCTATAAAAACTATAAAAGATAATTTAGCAAAAACAGAATTTGAAAAAAAAGCAAAAATAATAAGAAAAGCTAGCGAAAGCTTTCTAAAGTCCACTAAAACTTACCAATTCGATTTGATTTTTATTGATGCGCCTTATAAAATGAAGCTTAATAATCTAGTTAACAATATAAAAGTAGCTCTAGAATTGCTTACAAAAAATGGATTGTTGATACTCGAGCACTCGTCAAGCATTGAAATAGGAAGAGAAATAACAGTAGAGAAGACCAAGAAATACGGAAACACAAAAGTCACATATATAAAAAAGTAGGTGAAAACTTATGTCAATAGCGGTTTACCCGGGAACCTTAGACCCGATTACAAACGGGCACTTAGACGTGATTAATAGAGCTTTAAATATGTATGAAAAAGTTATTCTAGGAATCGCTGAAAAATCTAACAAGGAACTGCTTTTTAGCATTAATGAAAGAGTCGACATGGCAAAAGCTGCTGTTGGCGATAATCCAAAATTAGTAGTTGAAAGATTTAACGGCTTAGTAGTAAAATTTGCTAGAAAACTAAACGCGACCTCTATTGTTAGAGGATTGAGGGCAGTTTCTGATTTTGAGCATGAATTTCAGATGGCCCAGCTTAACAGGAAACTTGACGCCAAAATTGAAACGGTTTTTATTATGGCAAGCCCAGAATATGCTTACCTGAGTTCAAGCGCAGTTAGGGAAATCGCTTCATTTCAAGGTGAAGTTAGTGACCTGGTACCAAAGAAAGTTGAACTTAATTTAAAATCCAGGTACAGTAATTAAGTTGGAAGTGGAAAGTAAGAAGTCGGAAGGAATTATATATTTAATCCAAATTCACACTTCAAACTTTTAACTATACGGCTGGAGGTTAATTTTTATGGACATAATGGAATTAATAGATAAATTAGAAGATTATATAACTACTGCTAAAAAAGTGCCTCTTACAAACACCGTAATAATAGACGAACAAAAAGTTTACGAGATTATTGATCAAATAAGAGCAAATTTTCCCGATGAGATAAAGCAAGCTCGTTGGGTTGTAAAAGAACGTGACGAAATGATGGAAGAGGCCAACAAAGAGTCAAAAAACATCATTGAAGATTCTAAAAAGAAGGCAAAAGAATTAGCTTCTGAAAACGAGATACTAAAACTGGCAGAATCGCAGTCTAATGAAATACTGGAAAATGCCAGAAATAAAGAGCGGGAAGTAAGGCTAAGTGCAGAAGATTACGCTGATGAGATGCTGGCAAATTTAGAAGTGAACCTTGGCAAACTTCTTACCGCTGTTCAAAGAGGACGAGACCGCTTACAAGGAAAAATAGAAACTCGTTAATAAGATTTAATATTTAGGATTATTATTTAGAATTAGTCGATAAAAGGAATATATATTTTATAAGTAGCTAAATAGCTACTTTTTTTATGAAATAAAATGAAAACTTTCAAAGTAAGTATTAGTGATATCAAAGACAAAATCGGTGACGAAAAGGAGATCAGTGCTGCATCAGATCTTGGGAAAACCACATTTATGGGCAACGAAATTAACATCGGAAAAACGAATATAACGGGAGTTGCCAGAAATGTCGGTAAAAGTATTGAGCTTGCAGCAAGTGTTGATTCAAACCTTGTCCTAGAGTGTGGGCGATGTCTTGAAAGCTTTCAGCACCCTATGAAACTTAAGTTAAAAGAGCTCTTTTATTTCGATAACGAAGAATCAGAATATAATGTTGAAGATGATAGCATTGACGTAGAACGAACTATTATCGAATCTATCGCTCTCAATTTAGACATAAAAACGCTTTGCAAGATCGACTGCAAAGGAGTTTGTCCAAATTGTGGTATAAATTTAAACAAAGCAAGTTGTGAGTGTCAAAAAAGGGACATTGACATCCGCTTTAATAAACTGCAAAAATTAAAGACGAGGTTGCAGAAATCAGATAAAAAAAATCAGAAAAATTCAAAAGAATAATATCGACAATATATCTTAAATGTCGATGAACTATGAACTTATAACTATGAACTAAAACCGGAGGTTTTTTATGGCAGTCCCAAAACAAAAAAAGACAAGATCAAAAAGAGATATGAGAAGAGCTCATTATAAACCAAAAAAGGCTACTTTAGCTGAGTGTCCTCAGT
>JAUUWJ010000200.1 GCA_030589175.1 Actinomycetes bacterium | reverse complement strand
GTTGTTAAGGCTATCTCGGCTCAGTATAAAGTTGAAGATGAGCAATTCGAACAGGTAGGTCCCGGTTGGGGAGCGGAAATTACCAGACGCGCGCTATGGGCACTTGTATTATCTCTTGTCGGCTTGTTGATTTATATTAGTTTTAGATTTGAGTTTAAAATGGCCGTTGCCGCTATTGTCGCCTTGCTTCACGATATAGCGGTGACTATTGGTATTTATTCGTTGGTAGGCAGAGACGTGGCTCCCGCTACTATTGCCGCACTGCTTACGATTCTGGGATATTCTTTATACGATACTATAGTCGTTTTTCATAAAGTCGGTGAAAATACGGCAAAGATAGGCAAAGAAAGTTACGGAAGTATGGTAAACCGTTCATTAAACCAAGTTTTAATGCGCTCAATTAATACTTCGATAACATCGCTTCTGCCGGTATTTGCAATTCTTTTCTTTGGCGGAGAGACTCTTAAAGATTTTGCCTTTGCTCTTGCAATAGGTATGATATCGGGCGTGTACTCTTCATTGATGGTGGCATCGCCGCTATTGGTTTTCTGGAAAGAAAAAGAGGCTTATTACGGCAATTTAAAAAGAAAATATGCCCGGAGCTAAGTGCTAGGTGTTGGACATTTGATTTTAGATATTAGACAACAAGAAAAATAAGGAGGTAAGAATGTCTGAAGAAGAAAAAAAGCAACAAAATGCGGAGCAATCTAAGCAAGCACAATCACAAGCCACAAAACCGGTGCCTAAAAAAAGCAAAAAAACGCTTTTCATAGTTTTAGGTGTTTTGGCGGCACTCTTTGCTTGTGGAGTTATCGTGGTTGGGGCAGGAATTTTCATTGCCGGTAGGGCCGCAAAATCTGGCCTAGAAAATCTGGAAAAAAAGGCAAAAAGCTTTAAGTATGAGGACAAGAAAACCGGATCAACCACTGAAGCGGGAGAGGATGTCAAAAAACCAGACAATTGGCCAAAAGATATTCCGATATATGAAGGGACGCTGAAATATTCCAGCACAGTAAAAGACAAGACATTCATGGTAGGAATAAATACTGGCGATGAACCTTCGACTGTCATGAACTATTATAAGAAAAATATGGAAGCTCAGGGCTGGAAAGAGCAAAGCAAAGGTAATTACGGCGGGACAGAAACAGCGTCTTATTCCAAAGAAGCTGAAAAAAGAACGACTTCGATATCTGTTACCAAAGATACGATGGATAAAAGTAAAAACTATGTGACAGTAACGACGACATCTTATTAATGTTGAACTTATGTTGAGAAAAAAGCCCCGCAAAACGCGGGGCTTTTTGTCCCACGCACCAGAAGACCATGACGCATCGGGAGCATGAAATGGTGGTCTTCAGTGCACGATGTTCGCCCCAATAGGCGTTTAATTTATTACCCGCTTGCTCATGGGGCTCCATTTTGTTAAAGCCTACTATCGGTGTATTGCTCACTCTGCTATTCTATGAATTAGCTGATGATGAGCTACTTATTGGATTCGGATAAAACTTGGTTACTGGAAGAAGCAGATGCAAAAAGTTCAAATACGCTTGCTCAAGAATCCGGTCTTTCTACGCTTAGCGCCGCTTTTCTTATCAAAAGAGGCATTAGTAGTGCCCACGAAGTAAAAAAGTTTTTTAATCCCGCTTCAAACATGCAAGAAGATCCGATAATGCTTCCGGACATAAAAAAGGCCTCTCAAAGAATAATGCAGGCAATTAAAAACGATGAGCTTATTTATATTCATGGCGATTACGATGTTGACGGAATTACATCGACAACGCTTTTGTATGAAATCTTGAAAAAAATGAAAGCAAAGGTCCGCTACCATATTCCATGCCGTTTTAACGAGGGTTATGGCTTAAATAAGAAATCGCTTAACAAGATAATTAATGAGGGCGCCAAACTTTTAATAACGGTTGACTGCGGAATAAAGTCGTTTTCGGAAGTAAACTATGCCAAAAAAAAGGGTTTGGACGTTGTTATAACGGATCACCATGAACCGGGAGAAAAATGGCCTTCGGCTTTAGCGGTCGTAAATCCCAAGCTTCCTCATAGCAATTCAAGTAACCGCGATATTGCAGGCGTAGGTGTTTCCTTAAAGTTAGCCCAGGTGCTAACTGATGATAGTTTGGACCAATACTATGATTTAGTCGCTTTGGGCACAGTGGCTGATATTGCTCCTCTATTAAATGAAAATCGCTATTTTGCAAAGAAAGGGCTAAGTCTCTTGAATAACAAAAAGAGGCTTGGATTAGAAAAACTGGCCGAGGTAGCGGGAGTCAAGAATCGCAAAGTTACTTCAGAAACTCTGGGTTATATTTTAGCTCCGAGGCTCAATGCAAGCGGGCGAATTTCAAATGCAAATGTTTGCGTAGAGCTTTTAACGACAAATGACGAATCTAAGGCTCAAGAGATAGCTCAACTCTTAAATAATGCAAATAAAAAAAGAAAACAAATCGAGCAGAAGATGCTAAA
>JAUUWJ010000116.1 GCA_030589175.1 Actinomycetes bacterium | reverse complement strand
CAGAGGTATTGGAAAGTATAAATTGAAACGATACACAATTATAGTAAACGAAAAAGCAGGGCAAGGTCGTGCTCGAAAGTTGGCAAAGAAAGTAGCCGACATGCTGCGCGAAAGCAAAAAAGATATAGAAGTACTTAAAACTGAAAAACCTCAAGACGCAAAGGTATTTGCGTCAAAAGCCAAAGGGGTTTCTGAAACAATTATAGTAGCGGGCGGAGACGGCACAATTTTTGAAGCTATAAACGGAATGGCTCCGGATTTTATACCGCTTGGGATTATTCCAGGTGGAACGGCAAATGTTCTGGCAAAAGAATTGAGATTGCCGCGAAGAGCCAAGAGTCTTACAAAAATGATAATAGAGGGTAGTTTTAGAAATATTGACCTAGGGTTAATAAACGAGAAATATTTTACTTTAATGGCCGGAATTGGGTTTGACGCCAAAGTAATTAGCGAAGTAAAACCGGTTATGAAGCAAATATTTCGAAAGCTTGCCTATCCGGCAGCCGGCGTAAAGACATTATTGACATATCGCAACCAAGAAATGGATATTATTCTCGATAATTCTGTTTGCAAAAAGGCTTATTTTGCAGTAGTTAGCAATGCCTCAGGGTACGGCGGACCCTTTAGTTTATCGGCCGAAGCGGATCTAACTGACGGGATTTTAGATGTATCTCTTTTTGAAAGAGGCAGGGTGCGCGATTTTGTCAAATATACGCTAGCTGTTTTAACGGGACGTCACCCTAAACTGAAAGACGTTAAACTTTTAAGGGCAAAAGAAGTGGAGGTTGACTGTAAAACTGAGCTTTTAGTACAGGCAGATGGTGAAGTTATCGATAAAACGCCTGTTAAGATAGAAGTAAAGAATAAAGTTTTGCCCGTATTAGTTTCACGGTAATAGATTTTAATACTAGAATCTAGGCGAGCATTTTTTTAGAAATATCTTTCTTGCAAACCCGGTTGCGCCCCGCTCCTTTGGCCTTATAGAGTTGCTGATCAGCCTCACCGATTAGTTCACTAGGAGTCACGCTTGCATCTTTGCCGTTAAAGAAAGCCACGCCGATGCTTACGGTCACACTTAGTTTTTTATCGGTAAATTTCGCCGACTGCACCGCTTGGCGAAGTCGCTCAGCAACAGTTGAAGCTTTTTTGAAGTGGTTTTTTGATGTGTTTTTTCCTAATGCCGGAATAAGTATAGCAAACTCCTCGCCACCATACCTGGCAATAATATCAAACAATCTTAAGTTTTCCTTGAATATGTCTGCTAGTTTTTCCAAAACTCGATCACCCGTTTGATGACCATGTTTATCGTTTATATTTTTGAAGTAGTCGATATCTAGCATTAAGAGAGTTAAGGGATAATTATCTCTAATCGATCTGGCTAACTCTTCTTTTATCCTATGTTGAAAGTATCTGTGATGGTATAGTCCAGTCAATCCGTCAGTAATGGCTTCTTCATATAAACGGGCATTTTGTAATGCGATAGCAGCTGTTGAAGCAATAGCATTAAGAACTTCAAGATCTTTCGAAGAGTAACTCTTGCCACTTATTTTGGCATCGAGAGCTAAAAAACCAATCAAATCTTCCTTCAAAAATAGCGGTGACACAACTTGAGCACGAAGTCTTTTCAGTGTTGAGGCGACTTTTTTTTCATCTGGTTTGTCTTTATCGAACTCCCAGCTCATAAAAGGTCTTTTGAGTGTTTCAATAGTTTTAATAAACTCAGTTTTACTTGAAATTCTTTGACTTGAGGAAGTTACTGAACTAGAGCTTTTTACCGTGAACTCTTCGCCGTCTTTTAGGAATAAGCTCAACTTTTGGGGTTTTAAGTTTTGCTTAAGGGTATCAGTTAAATAGCCCAAAAGCTCATGAAAATCCAAGATAGCGACTAGTGCTTCTGATGTCTCTTTGATAAGTTGACGGTATTCGTAATCGCCGCCGTATACTATTCTGTCTATGTCTTCTAAAAGTCCTTTTCTCAAGGGGCGAAACAATGCAATAAAAACGGCGAATGGAATCGTTGCCGTAATAATGGGTGTGTAATTGATTTCTCGAAACAATAACCAAAAGAGCAAGCTACTGACTGCTGTATATATGCTTAGGAAAAATATTGAATAAGCAATAAGTAAAAATATTTTTGTAATTAATACTCTTACATCAATAATGCGGTATGTAAGTACAGCGTAGGTAAAAGTTACGCTAAAGACAATCGAAATCAAGTTGTCAACAGGAGGTATTTTCACAGTGTCATTAGATGCCATTGCAAAAAATACAAGAGCAGCAAAAACCGCCAACATTAAACAAAAAAGTATAAATTTAGCTCTTTGCTTTTTATACCCCTGGCTATTTTGAAAGGTACGATAGGTAACAACTACTCCGTATATAGCAGCAAAAGCAAATAAAGCCCCGTAGATGTAGTAAAGAGGACCGGTTTTATACAGGTAACCAATATATTCGGCTTTTTTTACACTTTCTATTAAAGAAGGACTAAAAAGGTTTAAGAGTAGATAAGCACTAACTATATACACAAATGGTACGAGTATCGCTCTTTTCCGCTTTTTATTCTTTGCAAAGTCCCAGGCAAAGTGAAAAAAGGTGGGTACGACCATTATTGCACCGATATGAAGAATTCTATTCCAAAACAAACCCTCAGCCGGCGTTTTAGAAATATTTACAAAAAATGCGCTGATCTGCCAAATAGAAGCCATAACCAGCATATTGCCAAACAATATGAGGCTTTTCTTGCCCTTGCTTCGCGAGTAAACAAATACTGCTAGAAAAATATTTATTAAAAATGCTGCTAAAGTTGTATATGGGTACCAGCCCATTATATCTCCTTAAACTTATTATCGGCTGGTTTTGAGAATACTTAACTTTTAGAAAGGACTATTTTTGTTTTATTTAGGCGACTTCAAATTTTTGCAAAATACTCTTTAATAAGAATAAAGAGGGGTGTTGCTTGGTTAGATTTACTTATACTTGGTGTCTATAAGTTTGCTTATTTGTTCGTAAGTATGGTCCTCAGCAAGCCACTTCTTTGTGTCTAAAGCTTCGAGAATGCATTTTTGGCAATTTCGACCGTGATCAGAATATTCAATAACACTTTTATCATTGATTTTTTTGACAAAACAATCAGCCAAACTTTTGTGCCCATATGTGCTCGATTGGCATCCGCAATAACAATTTATTTTTTTTATCACTTCTAAATTTGCGCGGGCAAAAACATATGCTTCTTTTGTTCCTTTAATCGGATTTGCAGCGATGAAATCATCTAAGCTCTGGCCCGTGGAGCCATCAATAGTTTCTTCAAGTTGAGCTACCTTGTTTTTTAAGTCAAAACTATAGGTAACACTTGCAATTAAAGCTACTGATAATATTACTGCCGTAATTATAAAAAGAGTCTTATTCATTTTGCTTAATAATTATTTTACAGGTTTTATGTTAGGTAAAGCAATCCACAAGTAAGACACCGTTTTTGTAAATGTTATTTGCTTCGGTGGCTAATGCTATAATTTGTTCTTATGAGCGATAAGAGGCCTAGCAAAAAATCTAAGAGCAAGAGTAGCCGAAAGCCTAAAAACAAGCAGATTAATCAAGAAAAAAAAGCTACTAAAGGCAAAAGCAAAAAAAAGAAAGATATAAAGCTTTCTTCAGTCAAAAAAACTTCTAGATCAAAAAATAAGTTTAAGCAAAAAAGAAAAAAGAAGATAATTGTTGTGAGCTCAGCTGCAGTTTTGATCGCTCTTATCGTTTCAGGGAGCATTTGGGGCTATGCGGCCTACAAAAGAAATTTGCTTTTACAATACAA
>JAUUWJ010000210.1 GCA_030589175.1 Actinomycetes bacterium | reverse complement strand
TGAAGCTAGTAATATGAAAAAAGAACGTTCTATTTGTATTTAGTACTTAGTAATTTTTATTAAATTGTTAATATGGCACTTGACATTATCTAAATACCTGTTAGAGTAAGCTCTTGGAGAATTACCATAATTTTCCAGGTGTTTTTATTGAATTATTTTATATCGCTTATACTTATATTTTCATTATTATTTCCCAACGCCCTAGTTTCATTTAAAGCCTATACTAGGCCGCCGATTACGGGTGTAATAAATCCTCTGATAAACAAGTCTGAAATCGGAGAGGTTAATAATGTCGAAAAAGCAAAGTTTAAAAAATCCGTGGGCGCCTGGTTTCCTTACTGGGATCAGAAAAATGCTACCCGCTCTTTTCGTCAAAACAAAGACGTACTTAACGAGATATCCCCTTACTGGTACTTTGTAAAATCAGACGGAACATTAAAAGCCAGTTCTAAATTCAACCTTTCGGTGATAAAAGAAGCCAAAAAAGCCAGTATTAAGGTAATTCCTATGGTTTCAAACAACTTTGACGGTAACAAAATCAGCAATATTATCAACAATCCGTCATTAAGAAAAGTGCACATCAGGGAACTAACAAACAAAGTCGTTAAAAGAGATCTGGATGGTATTGACCTCGATTACGAAGGTCTTTTGGCTAAAGACCGCAAGTCTTATGCGCGCTTCGTTAAAATACTGGCCAAGGAGCTGCACAAACACGACAAATTGCTTTCGGTTACGCTTAAGGCAAAAGTGAAAAAACCCGGACATACTAACGCTACGAAAGGTCAAAGCTGGCCTGAGTTGGGAAAGCACGCCGATAGACTTCGAATAATGGCCTATGATTATCACTGGAAAACTTCCGGGCCAGGCCCGATTGCACCCCGCTTCTGGGTGGAACAAGTAGCTAAATTTGCCAAAAAAACCATACCTTCACACAAGGTAATTATTGCCATAGGAACTTATGGCTATAACTGGGACGGTTCCGGCCGGGCCAAAGCTATCACGGTAGCTCAAGCAAAACAATTAGCTAAATCTAAAAAGGTTCCGATTCGCCGCGACAAAAAATCTTTCGAGCAATTCTTGAAGCTTGGGCCGGGTAAACCGCGCATCTGGCTGCAAGATAGCGGCAGCCTTAAAGCAAAACTCAAAATAGTCAAAAAATACAATCTTGGCGGAGTTGTCTTTTGGCGGCTTGGAGACGAAGACCCAAATACCTGGAAAGTCTTAAAAGAGCACTTATAACAATAAATATTTAGATTTTATTTTTTTGTGGCTTGTAAAAAACCGGCAAACATCACGCCAATCCCAATAGTCGTTGTTATTGATAATCCAAGTTGCTTGCCGATATCGAAAATACCGTGAAGAGTTCCGCCAAATGCCGCAATTAGAACTCCGATCGCAATAATCAATGTCGTATAAGCATAAGGACGACGCTTCTCATCACGCCAGCCGGTTATTACACTGTAAGCCGCACCAATTACAACGATTAATGTCCCCGCAGCGCTTAAAGCAAAAGCACCGCTTCTTAAAGGAATTGTCATAACATCGCGCCAGCTTTGAGTTTTTGTCAAAATGTCAATGTCAATGTTATGTTGAGCAAGCCCGATTGTAGCCAGCACGGTCACCGTTATTAAAGCGGCTAAGATACTTCTGCTGGTCGATATAAACATGACTCCGGCAATCGTTGCCAGATAAAGAAAGATGATTACAATTGCCGTCTCTATTCCGGAGTTAAAAAGCTTCAATCCGAAAATCGGTATCCATAAAACCAATATGGTTAAAACCGAGGCAGAAGAAATCCATTTCGCGGTGTTGGGCTTTAAAAGATAAATAGTGCCCAGAGACAAATAACCTACGGCCAGCACTCCTCCAAACAAATAATAAACTTTAGCGGAAAACTGGTTCCAACCCCAGATAAAGCCCAGGACTTCGCCAACAAAACCTACTCCGAATAAGACCATGGCAAATCCCCAGGCAATTTGGTGAGGAGCTTTGCGATCCAGATACTGGCGAAAAAGCATAAAAGCAAAAGCAAAACAAATTATTGCGCCCAAAACAGGGATAAAAGTAAGTGCTGATTCCATAATTACTCCTTTAGCAAACAGCAATCCTTCTAACTAATAGCTGGCTGCTTAGTCCAAGTTCCACTAATATCTTTCGAATAGTATAGCAAGCTGAGCTGCAGAAGAAAAACCATAGCAAAAAGTAGGTTTCTCCTTAAATATAAGCGACAGTTTTTAAGCTTTTTCTGTTGTTTCAAAACAAAGCGTTGAGGATATAAAAGCTTATAAAATA
>JAUUWJ010000005.1 GCA_030589175.1 Actinomycetes bacterium | reverse complement strand
TATTAAGAGTTGAAGCATTAGCTATTTTACCTTTTCGATGAATCTTATTGAGGAACCAAACTATTGCTATCAATCTAAGAGCCAGCAAAGCCACAAGTATTATTAGCACAATTGTTATTACTTTTATAATCAAAGCTGATTGAAGAAATTTAATAGAGACTTCTTGTACTGTACTGATGTTGCTAAATGGTATCAGATCTAAGGGGTCTACCAGTGTTGCGCCAAAGTTAAATGGTTTTTTGATTATTAAGTCAGTTGAATAATAAGCTCCTTTTATTAATAAGAGGAGACTTTTATACAAAACCAAGAAATACAAAACAAATTTTGGAGATGGTTTCTTGATTCTGAACAAAAAAATAAATAAATAAGCTATCAACAAATATACTAGAGCTGCTAGAATGCTCGGTAAAACATGATAAATAATTATTGAAGGCCCGCCACCTAAAAAGCCCATGAAACGTATATTATATTAAGCTTTTTAACTTAGCAAGCTTATTTTTTCTTGGCGAAATATGACGCTAGAGGAGCGACGCTTCCTTGGAGTATTATATCAACAACCGTGCTCACCAAATCTTTTGCAACCTGTTCTTTGCTTCTCGTCGGTTTATATATGTAAGCTGTTGATTTTCTATTTTGAGTTAACAATTTTTTTTCAGTCAAGTTGTTCATAACGGTCATTATTGTAGTATAAGCGATTGATTTCTTTTTACGCATTGTTTCGTATACTTCTCTAACCGTTACGGATTTTTCAAAGCTCCAAACGACGGACATTATTTCGGCTTCTAACCTTCCGATTCCTTCGATGCCTATCTTGTTGTTTCTTTTAGTCTTTACTTTCACTTTTGTTTTGCTCATTCTTACCTCCATAAGAAATATTAATATAGCTCATCACAAATAGCAACCTATTTTTACAAAATGTTTTTGCCGCTACTAACTTATTAGCATATTTTGTATGCATCTATCTGGTTAGTTGCCAGTAAATTCCATGCTAAATTTAACCATATCACTAATAGTGCTAGATATTATAAATAATTAGCTCTTTGTCAAAGATAGCAAATAAAGCATTGGTAAATTATACCAAGATAAAATAAATAGTCAAAACAATAAAAAGTATTTATTACTTTCGTTCTTAGAGATGATTTTTTCTATTTCAAGCTTGGTAAGCTTTGCCAGTAGAGAAGGAGTACTATCTTTTGAAGCATGTTCTAGTTCTTCTATGCTGAGCGGTTTTTCTTTAAGTATTTCAAGTAAAGGGTCTGAATATTTGGGTATTTTTTCATTGTTTACGATTTCAAATAATTCTTCGATATCCTTTATGTCATCTATTAAGAAAGCGCCATCTTTTATTAATCTGTTTGAACCTTTCGAATAAATCTCATTTGGATTTCCGGGAACTGCTAAGACCTCTCTGCCTTGCTCAAGTGCAAGGTTTGCCGTTATTAAGGCACCACTCCTCTCACCTGCTTCAATTACCATAAGTTTTTCAGATAAACCGCTTATTATTCTGTTTCTACGCGGAAAATGATGTTTTAGCGGTTTGTCTCCCAAGAAGTGTTCGCTAAGTAAACATCCCCTATTCTCCAGATGCTTGAAAATCTCTTTGTTCATTGCCGGATAAACTATATCCAAGCCACAGCCTAAAACAGCAGCAGTAGCGCCATCGCCTTCAATTGCGCCACCATGAGCAGCAGCGTCAATTCCTAATGCTAAACCGCTTATAATCGTGTAACCGTTTTTAGATAAAAGGTTAGAAACTTTTTTAGCAAATGCTATTCCTTGTTTAGAGCATTTTCGGCTGCCGACTATACTAACAGTTTTTTTGAGAAGAATTTCAAGATTGCCTTTAAAAAACAAAAGCGGAGGCGGGTCTTCGATGTTCTTCAAAAGTGGTGGATAAGAAAGGTCTTCGATGCAAAGGGCTTTGATATTGTTTTCTGACAACTTACGAATGTATTTTTCAACTTTAAAGTACTTTAACTTTCTCAAGTCTTTAAGAAGTATTTTTGGCCAGCCTTTTTTTGTTAGTGATTTTTCAGGCCTTGCTAAAAAATTATTGATGCCTGATGAATTTTTCAATATCCATCTGTGAATAATTTCTTTCGGAAATATAATTTTTGTTGCCAGCCAAAGAGATGCTTTAGCCGAAAGTGTTTTGTCGGTCATATTGTCTATATTGAATCGCTTCAGCAATGTGTTCCGTTTTGATATCCTCAGCTGATTGAAGGTCGGCTATAGTGCGGCTTACACGCAATATTTTGTCATAAGAGCGGCCGCTTAAGCCGAGCTTGTCAACTGCTTGGCTTATAAATTCTAAAGATTCTTTGTTGAGCTGACAGTATTTTTTTATGTGAGCTGGCTTCATTTGAGAATTTAAATTGATTTTTTCTTTAGTGAAACGCTTTTTTTGCCTTGAATAAGCATCAATAACTATTTGTCTTATTTCACTTGATTTTTCGTTTGATTTATAACTGATAAGTTCTTCTTTTGTAAGCCGGTCTACATTGACGTGTAAGTCTATACGTTCCAGCAAAGGGCCGGATATTTTTTGTTTATAGCGTCGAATTTCGCTAGGTGTGCACAGGCATTGTTTAACCTTGTCTCCGTAAAAACCGCAGCGACAAGGATTTATGGCCGCTATAAGGCAGAAGTTTGCCGGATACGTGTTTTGCCTGAGGGCTCTTGATATAGATATCTTGCCTTCCTCTAAGGGCTGTCTAAGGCACTCTAGCGAATCTCTTCTAAACTCGGTTAGTTCGTCTAAGAAAAGGACGCCTAAATGGCTTAATGATATTTCTCCCGGTTTGGCACTTTGTCCACCGCCGACCAGACCGGCAGAGCTTATTGTGTGATGAGGAGAACGATAAGGTCTTTTGGCAATCAAATTATGTCCGTTATTAGTCAGGCCGGCTACGGAAAATATTTTAGTTATGTCAATAATCTCTTTTTTGGAAAGAGGTGGCATAATTGTAGGTAATCGTTTTGCGAGCATTGATTTTCCGGCACCGGGACTGCCCATCATTAGCATATTATGTGCGCCAGCAGCGGAGATTGTTAAAGCTCTCTTAGCAAGGATTTGTCCTTTTACTTCGCTTAAGTCTTCTGAGAAGTTTTCCGTTGCCTGTTTAACTTCATATGATGGAAAATGAGTAATTTTTTCAGAACCGCGCAAATATGATACGGTATGCAACAAGCTTTTTACCGGTATAACTTTGATATTTTCAATAAGGGCTGCTTCTCTTGCGTTTGATTCAGGCAGTAGGAAAAAAGACGTGCCACGCTTTGCTGCCTTTTCGGCAAGAAGCAATGTTCCTTTTATCGGACGCACTTTACCGGTTAAAGAAAGTTCTCCCGAAAAGCAATAGTCATTTAGCGGCTGTTTAATTTGACCGGTTGCTTTTAGTATGGATATTGCAATAGGAAGGTCAAAAGAAGGACCTTCCTTTTTTATGTCTGCGGGCGCCAGGTTGACCGTGATCTTTCTCATTGGAAAATCGAATTCTGAGTTTTGAATTGCTGAGCGCACTCTCTCCCGAGATTCTTTTATAGCGGCATCCGGCAAGCCGACAATATTGAAAGCAGGTAGCCCGGCGACTATATCAACCTCAACATTAATTCTATAAGTTTGTAAGCCTAGATAATGAAAACCATGAACATGTGCGAACATCAATAACCTTTTGAGCTTGAACTCTAACTTTTGTACTTAAAATGCGTTTTCTATATGAATTACCTCTTTGTTATTTTCAAGGATTGAGATTACGTCGAATCTCAAATCATCAAATTTTACTTTATTGCTTATTATAAATTGCTCGGCCAGCAATCTTAGCTTATGCTGTTTGGAAGCGTTAACTGCTTCGTAAGGCTGGCCGTATTTTGCGTTACTCCGTGTCTTAACTTCACAAAAGACTAATAAAGAGTTCTTTATTGCAACGATATCGATTTCACCTACTCTACAAGTATAGTTTCGACAAAGTATGCGAAAACCCTTCTTTTTTAGCAATAAGCAGGCATATCTTTCGCCTTTAAGGCTTAGTTTCATGGATTTCTTTAACTATTGTGAAAGATTTTCTATGAATGGATGTGGTGCCGTGAATTGAGAGAGCTTCAAGATGTTTTTTGCTCCCGTATCCTTTATGGCTGATAAAACCGTATTCAGGAAATTTTTTATGTAAGGTTTTCATAATGCGGTCTCTGTGGACTTTAGCAACTATGGATGCTGCTGCAATTGAACCGCTAACAAAGTCGCCTTTAATGACTCTCAACGATGACATAGGGAGGTTATTTAGCGCATAACCGTCAATTAAAGCAAAGTCAGGCTTAATGCTTAGATTTTCTAAGGCTACCTTTAAAGCTCTCAGATTTGTTTTATGTAAGCCATCTTTATCGATGACTTCATTGCTAAATACTTCAACCCTATAGGATAGAGCCGTTTCTAATATAGTTAGAAATAACAACTCTCTTTGACCGGCATTTAATTGTTTGCTGTCTTTTAGGCCATCTATCTTTGCATTTTCTGGCAAAATAACTGCAGCAGCTACTAAGGGTCCGGCTAAGCACCCTCTTCCGGATTCGTCGACTCCGGCTATATAACTAAAGCTTTCGCTTAAAAGTTTTCTCTCAAGAGAAAAAAGGTTTTTATAGCGGTTCTTTTCTTTTTCATTTTTAAAGATTTCATTTTTAACTTTTTTGTAGATGTTTTGAGAGCCTTTTCGTTTGTCATTTTTTAGCAATTGCAGGATTTTGTTTTGTTTTACCCGCGAAGATGAGAGAATTTCTTTCTCTATTTTTTTCAGAGACTGGTTATTAATATCCACTGTCACCCGATCAAATTAATACCGCTAAAACCAGTAACGTTTATTTATTAATTTCTTAGGATCTTAAAAGCGGCCGGTGGCCAATATGTAATTGCAGCTTTTCCCAATATTTCAGATACATCCAACATTCCGAAACTTCTGCTATCTTTACTATTAGGCCGGTTGTCACCCATAAAAAAAACCTTGTTTTTAGAAACTTTCAACGGTCCGAAGCCATTGAAATCCTTAAAGCTAACATACTTTTCCTTGATAATTTTATTGTCTATATAGACATCTCCATTCTTTATCTCTATAGTTTCGCCTTCTGTAGCGATAACCCTTTTAATAAGTATTTTACGAGGGCTTGAAAACAAATTCCGAATACTAAAACCGGTATCAACGTATTTCTCGGGAGAATATACAGTTACTATGTCGCCTCTTTTCGGATTTGAAAAGTAATATATGAACTTATTTACCAAAACTCTATCCTTTGGCAGGACCGTAGGAGTCATAGAAGACATTTCCACCTTGAAAGGTTGAAAAACAAAGGTCTTAAATATAAAAGCTAAAATAAAGGCTATTACGACAAGAATTAGAAGCTCTTTTACAAAGGAGAAGAATCTTTTTGATAAGCTCTTTTCTTTGTCTACCGCCACTTCTATTGCTTCGTCTTTTTCTGCGATTTTTTGTGTAGTAGTTTCTTTTGTTGACGTCATTTTATTCACGTCTTTTTTCTTTGATACGTGCTTTTTTTCCTACCTTTTCTCTGATATAAAATAATTTTGACCTTCTGACTTTTCCTCGGTTAATAACTTGAATTTTCTTAATATTAGGACTGTGAAGTGGGAATATTTTCTCTACACCCACTCCAAATGAGATTTTGCGCACGGTAAATGTGCTCTTTATCCCTGCTCCTTTTTTTTGGATTACAATACCCTGAAAAGTCTGGGTGCGGGATTTACCGCCTTCAATTACTTTGTATTGTACTTTAATAGTATCTCCTACGTTAAAAGGAGTAACTTCCCTTTTCTGCAGTTCTTCTAGTGTTTCGATTTTATTGTTCATTGTCACCTTTAATTATATTCGAATTATCAAAAATTCTAAATCTCACATGCGAACGAAAATTTATTCTATCACTTGAGCACGAGTTTGGGCAAACAAAAATATTTTTATTTTAAAAACTTACTGGGATATCGAGATTTTAGGCTATCGAAAAACCGGAAATCTCGGATGAGGCGTCGGTGGCTTCTCGGGTGCTGGCAAAGGAGTAGGAGCTAATATGATCTTAATGGAATTACTGGCTACATTTCTTTGCCTATTACCGGCTTTATCTTTCGCATATACATAATACCGGTAGTTGCCGCTGGTTAAATTAGCTTTAAATATTCGGCTATGCAACCTGTTTATACTGACCCAACCTGTTCTTATGGTTTTTTTAGTTCTCCTACCTTTTTTGATTTTTATGGTTACTTTGACTTTATTCCCAGAATAGCGGTCCTTTACCCTAAAATATACCCTACCGGTTTTTCCTTTTGTAACAGATAAACTTCGGGGAGCGTAAGTTATTGGTTTATAGGTATCAATATTGATCCTAAAATGTTTTGTTTTTGACCAGTTAAAACCGTATTGTTAAAATATAGCAAATGGTACTGATATATACCAGCGCATCTTTGATGTTGAAAAAAATAGCTTGCTAACTGGATAGAATTATTTGTTTTCCTTTAGCAAGTCAGGTCGTTTCTCGGAAGTTCTTTTTACTGCTTGTTTTGCTCGCCAGCTAGCTATTTTTTGGTGATTACCGCTTAAGAGAACATCTGGGACTTTCATGCCCCTAAATTCAGCCGGTTTTGTGTATTGGGGGTACTCAAGTAAACTTTTCTCGAAACTCTCCTCTAAAAGGCTTTCCTGGCTTCCCAGGACCCCATTTTGTTTTCTAGTTATGGAATCAAGTAAAACCATAGCCGGCAACTCTCCGCCTGTTAGAACGTAATCTCCGATAGATATTTCAGCATCGGCAAGACTTCTTACTCGCTCGTCTACACCTTCATAATGCCCACAAAGCATTATGAAGTGCTCTTTTTTCGAGAGATTTTGGACTTTTTTCTGATTAAGTAATTCGCCCTGAGGGGTTAGTAAAACAACAAAGCTTTTTTTGCTAGCTAATTCCTCAACTGCCAAGAAAAACGGCTCTGCCTTCAATAGCATTCCGGGTCCGCCCCCATAAGGGGTATCATCTATGCTTCGATGTTTATCCGTTGTGAAATCACGGAGATTGTGGATTTCTAAGTCCAGAAACTTCTTTTCTCTGGCTATTTTGATAATACTTTCATTTGCTACGGCCTTAAACATGTCTGGAAAGGCGCTAATAATATCTACTCTCATTCTCAAATTTTAAGTTAGTGATTTTTCTTCTGAATAAACCATCGATAGATAATACATTTTTTTATAAGAATGAATATTATTGTTGAAATCAGTATCAGAATTAACTAATTCTCTTTTAGTTGGTTCAAGGATTATTCAAATGATTAAATGTTAAAGCGAAGTTTTCTAACAACTAAGTTCCAACAACAAAGAACTAATCTTATCAGTCTATAATTTCAACAACCGCTTTTTTACCATGTTTAACCGAAGATGCTTTTACAATAGTGCGCAAGGCTTTTGCTATACGGCCTTCTTTACCGATAACCTTGCCTACATCGTCTCCTGCTACTTTTAGCTGAAGAATAATTGATTTTTCACTTTCTATAGCGCTAACCTCTACCTCATCTTCTTTGTCCACTAATGCTTTTGCTAGGGTTTCAAGTAACTCTTTCAACTGTGTACCTCCTCAATGTACTTTTTCTTGTCTTTTTCAAATTCATCTTTCAAGCCACTTACTTTTAAAAGCTTGTCTACCGTGTTTGAAGGCTGAGCACCTCTTGCAAGCCATAGTAGCGTTCCCTGTTTTTTAAAAACGATGGTAGACGGATCTGTCTGGGGATTGTAGTGCCCCAGAATCTCAATAAACCGCCCGGATCTAGTGCTACGACTATCGATAGCCACTATTCGGTAGTTTGGGTTTTTTTTACTTCCAAATCTGGATAATCTTATCTTTACAGACATTTGCTTGCTTCGTTACAAACTGAACACTAAATTATATATTAAAAGGCATATTTTTGCCAATAAGCTTGTTTTTATTCTTTCCTAGCGTTGAAATAAGTTTTTTAGTCTGAAAAAATTGCTTTAACAACTGATTTACGTCACTTACGTTAGTGCCGCTGCCGTTAGCAATACGTTTTTTTCTGCTGCTTTTTATTACTTGAGGGTTATTTCGCTCTTCTTTGGTCATAGATTGAATTATTGCTTCAATCCTGGTTAACTGTTTTTCGTCTACTTGTTTTGCAATATTTGGCATCTTGTTTATTCCGGGCATCTTTTCTAAGACTTGGTTAATAGGGCCCATTTTTTTAACTTGCTGCAACTGGTCGAACAAGTCATCAAGTGTAAACTGGGCCTTAAATAGCTTTTTTTCCATTTCAGCCGCTTTTTTGGCATCAGTAGTTTCTTGCGCTTTCTCTATCAGGCTAAGAATATCTCCCATTCCCAAAATACGGGAGGCCATGCGATCTGGATGAAATACTTCTAAAGCGTCGGTTTTTTCTCCGGTTGTTATGAATTTAATAGGTGCACCTGTCATTTTATTAATTGATAAAGCTGCACCTCCGCGGGCATCTCCGTCCATTTTTGTCAAGATAAGTCCGTCAAAATCAAGTTTCTCTTTAAAAGACTGAGCTACGTTAACGGCATCTTGGCCAGTCATAGCATCAACTACTAAAAGTATATTGTGGGGTTTTACAGAACCACGTATTTCTACCAGTTCATTCATCATTTCTTTATCGATATGAAGCCGCCCGGCCGTGTCAATAATTACAAGATCAAAACCGCCCTTTTTAGCTTTATCGATTGCGCTTTTGGCGATATCCAGAGGTTTTGTATCGGATGTGAAAACTTCCATGTTCAGTTCATTTCCCAGTGTTTTTAGTTGCTCAATTGCAGCGGGTCGATAGGTGTCAGCCGCAACCATGAGGGGTTTATTGCCTTTTTTACGAAAATGTAAAGCCAGTTTAGCTATAGTCGAAGTTTTACCGGAGCCTTGAAGTCCGACTAGCATTAAAACCGTAGGGGGTTTTGAGCCAAGCTCAACGGTTGATGTTGTTTTGCCTAGAATTGACGTAAGCTCTTCGTTAACTATCTTAATAACTTGCTCTCCGGGTTTGAGGCTTTCCAATATATCTTGGCCTACCGCCCTGCTTTTTATTGATTCAGTAAGTTCTTTTACAACTTTGTAGTTAACATCGGCTTCTAGCAGCGCAAGTCGAATTTCGCGCAGCGCAGCTTCGACATCAGCTTCTTTTAAAAGACCTCTTGACGTTATTTTTGAAAATATATTTTGTAATCTTGAAGTCAAGCTTTCAAACACGTAAATATCACCCGATATATTTTAACACTTTAGTTGATTGTTTAAAGATGAAGACAAAAAGAAGAGCGGGTTGGTCCTAGATATTAGATGCAATAACCTGCGATATTAAGCTAGGACGGTTCCGCTCAAGCCATAAAACGCTTTTTATTTTTCCAAGAAAGTACCGACCTAGTTTTTAATAATAGGTAGCGTGACAGATATTCTAGGCTGTCCCAGATGTTCAGATGTTATGATGAGCAAAGCTTATAGAGCAATAATGATGTTTTATTTCTTGAGGCGTTTAATGGCAGATACGCTTATAATTTTAATCTTCGGGCTTTCAACGGATTTCTTAGCTGAACCCGAAACTAATACTCTTCTTCCAATATACTTGTCTAATTTTATTTTCTTGCTTTTCAAGAGAGCAACTTTTTTTCCGTTAACTTCCAGGTAATGAGTGCCTTGCATGTAGAAAGACCTTCCCATTCTTCTAATTACACCTTTCTTCCTGCTTTTAGCTATTCTTTTTCTCTTTTTATTTTTTCTTGCTCTTTTTCTTAGTCTATTTTTACGAGATCTTCTTCTTAGTTTGGCTTTCTTTGCTGATTTGCGAGTTGCTTTCTTCACTGCTAATGTGACTCTGCCTTTAGCTTTAGTGATAGAAACAGCTTTTTTATTTCTGCTATTTACTTTGAAAGGCTTTATTGAACCGAATAAGAAAGGAGTTAAAGAAAGAACCATCAAGCTTATTATTGCTTCTAAGATGATCCATTTTATTATTATTTTCTTAAATGCCTTGTTCATTGCTGCGACCTTGTTCTGTAAATTATTGTCTAATATATTTATACCACTGTTAGTGGTATTTGTCAAGCCAACCTCTTAATATGTAGTTCAAAGGATTGTGTGAAGTCACATTTTTGCCTAATAAGAAAGCTTATGTTTGGAAGAGTGCTTCTGAAAAGCTTTTAGGGTCAAACTCTTCGATATCGTCTATTCCTTCCCCTATACCGATGAAAGATATCGGAATCCTAAATTCTTTGGCGATTGCTATTACTATTCCGCCTTTTGCAGTACCGTCCATCTTGGTTAGGGCAATCTCATCAACGCCCAGAGCTTCGTTAAATAGCTTGGTTTGGACTAAAGCATTTTGGCCAGTATTTGCGTCTAAAACAAGAAGGGTTTTTACGGTGTAGTCACCAGCTTTCTCAGTTGCTACTCTTTTTATTTTTTTGAGCTCATCCATTAAATTTGCCTGAGTGTGAAGCCTGCCGGCAGTATCTGCAATTACATAATCCGAGTTTCTTGCATCTGCTGCTTTTATACTATCGTAGACAACTGCTGCCGGGTCGCTTCCCCTTTCATGCTTGACAATCTTTGCGGACAATCTATTTGCCCATATCTCCAATTGCTCGATAGCGGCAGCTCTAAAAGTGTCAGCTGCTGCTAAAATACTTTCTTTGCCCTTGGATTTTGCCAAATTATAAAGCTTGGCGATTGTTGTTGTTTTTCCTGTCCCGTTAACACCGAATACGATAATAATTTGCTTATCGTCTTTTAATATCTTTGACTTCCCTACGCTGAGAATTTCTGAAATGTTTTCAATCAGAAGAGATTGTATATCAGCGCTTTCTTTTAGGCGTTGTTTTTTAGCATCAGCTCTTAATTTATCGACAATCTCTACTGTTGCTTCAAAGCCTACATCTGAAGATATAAGTGCTTCTTCAAGGTCCTCCCAAAACACTTCGTCAAGTTTTGGAGAGCGTTTTATGGCAGTTGTTATTTTTTCCGTAATATTTGTTCGGCTTTTACTCAAGCCTTTCTTAAGCCGTTTAAATATAGCCACCATTTATTGAGGGTAAAGGGTATGGGGTATCAGGTAAAGGGTAAACATTATATTTTTTGGTTGTAACTATACGATAGCATCATAAACCTGTTTTTATTAAATACAAATAATCGATAATTATTTTTCACAAGATCTTTTAAAAATTCTTTTTATCCGGTCCCCGAAACCCCGAACCCTCGGATTAGCTTATGCTAATTTTAGGCTCTGCAATAGATTTATCTTCAATTGAATCGGTAATATTTTGAGAAATAACTTTTGAAACACCATCTGCTTGCATGGTAACTCCATATATACAATCAGCAACTTCCATAGTTCTGCGCTGGTGGGTGATGACTATGAATTGAGTTTCCCTTTTCATTTCTTTTAATAAATGTATAAATCGCTGCAAGTTTATATCGTCCAGAGCAGCTTCGACTTCATCAAGCACGTAAAATGGGCTTGGGCTTGTATGATAAACTGCAAACAATAGAGCTAAAGCGGTGAGAGCGGTTTCCCCTCCTGACAACAAAGACGCTTTTTTTAGCTTTTTGCCATAAGGTTGTGCTTTTACTTCTAGGCCTGAATCGAATATATTATCTCCGGTTAATATTAGTTCGGCGTGACCTCCCGGAAAAAGCTTTGCGTATATTTCTTTGAAATTAGCGCTCACAGCTTCAAAAGCGCTTAACATTTTATCTTTCATTTTTTTATCAATAGCTCGGATTATCTTATTAATGCTTACCTTGCTTTTGTATAAATCTTCTATTTGTTTTTCCATGAATTCTCGACGTTCTTTTAGCGTATGAAATTGTTCCTCGGCCACATCATTAACAGGTCCAATCTTCTCTAAAACGTCTTTGATTTCTTGAATTCTATTTTTGTCTGCTTCCAATGACCCGTATTTGTTTATTGCTTCTTCAACTGACGTTGCATGATCTTGAATGATTCTATCAGTGAGTTCATCAAGCTTTGATTTTAAGGCACTTTTATCGATTTCTTGTTTGTGATTTTGTTCTTCGATCTGCTTTGTTTCTTGAACTAAATTTCTCTGCTTTTCTCTTAGAGCTTTTAATTTATCAATAAATTTGTCTGATAAAACTACCTGCTTTTGCTTGTTTGAAATTTCAAGACTTATATCTAAAAGTTTTTTTAAGATAGGTATAAATTTTGAAATATCAGAGTGATATTTTTCTGAATTTGCCATCTTTTTAAGGCAATATCTTTTTTGTTTATTTAATTCTACATTTTCATTATTTTGTTCTTTACGTTGTTTTTCCAGTGATAATTGATTTTGATTTAGATTTTTAGCGGCGTAGTTTAATTCTGTTAATGCCAAGCTAAAACTATGCTTAATTTTCAAAGATTCTTCCAATTCTTCTTTTATTGCATCAAATTCTTTGGAACTTTCGATTTTTTCCTTAGTGAGAACAATTAATTGATCTTCTATATCATTTTGTTCCATTTCGAGTTGTTTAATCTTAATAGTCGTTGCTGAAATGGACTTTTCTTTGTCTTCTTTGAGTTGTTTTGTTTTATCTTTGATTTGGCTTAAAAACTTTAACTCTGCCTGTGTGCCCGCACAAAGTTCTTTAGCTTTGTTGATAGATTTCCTTTTTTCATAAATGTTTGAATTAATTTTGCTGATTGAATTTATCAGCAAGTCTTTTTCGCTGTTAAGGCTTTCGATTTCTGAGTTAATAATCGAAAGATCTTTTTTATCTTCCCTTATCTCTTTATTTATACTAAGCAAGCTTTTTTTGTTTTTAGAATAGTCGGCTCTTAGAGTACCTTTGTAATATACCTCACCACTCAAGGTTATATAGGTAATATCATTGGCACTTTTTGGAATGCCATCAAGGCTATCTGTTATTTTTACCTTGCTAAATAGATGTTTTATCCCCGTTGGTATTTTTCTTTTAAAAACATTATCTAAAAAGAAACTTTTTTCTTCTCGCTCTTGCATGATAATTGTAGATATATTTTGATTGCTTTCTTTAGCAAATCTAAGGGCTTCTTTTGCATCATTTAAGTTTGCGACCAGCAGACCTTGGGCTAAGCTTCCAAGGTATGCTTCAATGGCTTTTACATATTTGTTTTTAACATGCAGATTTTTGGCTAACAATTGAGTACTAATTTGAGTGTTGCTGTTTTTGAATATATCTTTAAGGCTTAATTTTTTTCCTAGGTTTTCAAGGAATTCAAGATTGCTTTTAATTTTGGTTTTTTTAGAAAGTGCTCCTGCTAAAAGTTTTTCATTGTCGCTTTGTTTTTGTATCTGTTTTTCGTTGTCCTCTGTTAGTTGTGATAAAGCTTTCTGTTCTTCTATGATGTTATTTCTTTGGTTGGATAGTTTTTCTTCTAAGGTGTTTGCATCTATAGTTTTTTTGCTAACATCTAAAATAAGTTTTTCAATCTCATTTCTCTGTTTTTCAATTTGTTTTTTGAGAAAAGTAATATCATTCTCATTGCCAAGTTTCTTGGATTCTATAGACTTTATTTTACTGTCAAGCTCTTCCAGCTTTTTAGTTTTTTCTTGTTTTTGATTTTCTAGGTCTGAGTATTTAGGAACAAGGCTCTCACTTTCTTTTCTCTTGGAGGCAATTGCTTTTAAGTTTCTATTAATGTTTGTTTTTACGTCTTCAAGCTGTTTTTTTGTATTTAGTTCTTGAGCGGTTTTGATGTTTAGTCGGCTCTCAAAGCTCTTAAATTGTTCTGCTAACTCTTCAATATTGTTGCTAAGAGTCAGCTCTTTTTGCTGAGCCAGAGAGAAAACGGTTTTAAATCCGTTATAAGCGCTTTGTAGTCGTTCTTTTGCATTTTGTTTTTGAGCTAAATATTTTGCTTTATTAGCGTTTTCATCTTCAAGATGTTCAATGTCTATGCTCAATATTTTGAGACCATCTCTTAGAGGAGAGAGACGTTTTTTTGCCAAAGTTTCCTTTTCATTAATATTTTCCCATCGGCTTTTTACACCGGATATTTTATTTACCAGTAGAGCTATTTCTAGTTCCTCAAGCTCTTTTTGGAGGTCTTTTTTCGTTTTTGCCTTGCCTACCTGATGCTTAAGGGGTTTAATCTGTTTATTAACTTCTCTTAAAATATCTTTGGCTCTGTTTAGGTTGTCACTAGTGGATATTAATCTTCTCAGAGATCTTTCTTTTCTTTTTTTATGTTTCAAAACGCCTGCCGCTTCCTCTAGTAACATTCTTTTTTCATCTGGCTTAGAGCTAATAATCTCTTCAATCTTGCCTTGGCCAATTATTGAATGTGCTTGACGGCCCAATTGCGTATCGTGCAGTAGCTCATAAATATCAAGAAGACGACAGGGAGTAGAATTTATGAAATATAAATTATCACCGTCTTTGGTAAGCTTTCTAGTAATCGTTATTTCAGAAAAATCAAGATTTATTTTTTTATTGCTGTTATCCAGAGTTAATGAAACTTCAGCAAGAGATCGGGGTTTTTGATTGAGGCTGCCGGCAAAAATTACATCTTTCATAGAACCGCCTCTTAGCGCGCTTGGGCTTTGTTCTCCCAAGACCCATTGAATTGCATCGGTTATGTTTGATTTGCCGCTACCATTTGGCCCGACAATCATGATGATTCCTGGATCGAAGTTCAGTTCTACTTTTTTTGCAAAAGATTTAAAACCTTTTATTGATATTGATCTTAAGTACAATTACTACCGCCAGTTTATGCTGTATACTTTATATTGTGTATATTTTAAGTAAATTCTATCATAACATACAAGCTGTTGGTAACATTAATGGATATCGTTGTTCGAACTCCTGCCCGCTAGCCTAACGGTCGTTAGCGTGTAGGCAGGCGGGTCGTTGTTAGTTGTTGGAATTAAACTGATAATAAGAAAAAATAGGAAATGATTGCCTAATGAATAAGCTCAAAGAAAAAATAATGAATCTAAAATTGTTTGAAACTGATAACTGATGAGGTTGTAGTATAAAATCGGTTTTTTACCAACCAACAACCAATAACTAATAACTAATTTCACTTTTCATTTTTAGCTTTTAGTTTTTTTATTGCTTCGAGGGCCGCTTGTTGCTCCGCTTTCTTTTTGCTTTTACCTTCTCCTGTTCCATAAACTTTATCGTCGATTTTTACTTGGGAAACAAATATTCTGTCGTGGAAAGGTCCTCTTTCTTCGATAATTTGGTAGATAGGTCTTTTCCCAATTAGCTCTACCGCCTTTTCTTGAAACGCGGTTTTAGCATCTGAATAGTCTTTTAATTTGCTCTTTTTGTTAATAATTTCGTCAAAGTTGTTTAGAATAAATATTTTTGTTTCAGGCAATCCTTTATCGAGAAAAAGAGCACCGATTATTGCTTCAAAAACATTTTCCAGGATAGAAACCGTGCTCCTGCCGCCAGACTGTACTGTCCCTCTTCCCATAATGATTTCAGGGCCTAAATCTAATATTTTGGCTACACCAGCAAGTGTTTCTGAATTCACAATATTAGCTCTCAGTTTAGCAAGATCGCCTTCGGTAAAATCAGGAAATCTGTCGTACAGTTCTTTAGTGATAATAACGCCTAAAACAGAATCGCCCAAGAATTCTAGTCGCTCGTTGGTTATGAGCCCTTCTTTTTTTTCCGCTAGATAAGATGTGTGAGTGAGAGAATTTAATAATAGGTCTTTGTTAGTAAAGGTTATTCTTAGTTTTTTTTCAGCTCGTTCTATGGATTTCTTGAATTTATTTCTCATGTGTATTTTTTAAAAGCCAGAACCGCGTTATGACCGCCAAAACCTAGAGAGTTTGACAAAGCCGTTTTTACTTTTACAACTCTTGCCTTGTTTGGAACGTAATCAAGGTCACAATTCGGATCTGGATTTTCATAGTTAATTGTAGGCGGTACTTTGCCTCTATCGATGGCCAGCGCACACACTATAGCCTCAATTGCCCCTGCTGCGCCTAATAGATGGCCAGTCATTGATTTGCTTGAGCTTATCGGAATTTTATAAGCTCTCTTTCCAAATACTTTTTTAATTGCTTTGGTTTCTATTTGATCATTAAAAAGAGTTGAAGTTCCGTGAGCATTTATGTAGTCTACTTCATCGGGATTGACATCGTTTTCTGCAAGTGCCTGCTTCATTGCTATTGCCGGAGACTCTGCGCTAGGGTCTGGCGCTGTTATATGATAAGCATCGGCTGTTGCTCCATAGCCAGCGATTTCGGCGTAGATTTTTGCTCCTCTTTGACTAGCATGTTCTAGCTCTTCCAAAATAAGTACACCGGCTCCATCACTCATAACGAAGCCGTCTCTTTCAGAGTCAAAAGGTCGGCTGGCTTTCTGAGGTTCATCGTTAAATTTTGTCGCTAAAGCTTTCATAGAGCAAAATCCGGCTAGTGCTAGAGGAGTTACTGCTGCTTCGCTACCTCCGGCGATCATGGCTTTTGCTTGGCCTCTTTTTATTGCTTCGTACGCTTCACCGATTGAATTATTGGCTGAAGCACAAGCCGTAACACTGCAGGTGTTGTACCCTTTTGCCTT
>JAUUWJ010000035.1 GCA_030589175.1 Actinomycetes bacterium | reverse complement strand
TAGATGACGCCGATAGAGAAAACGAAGGTGACCTTGTATTAGCGGCTGAAAAAGTAACGCCGGAAGCCATAAATTTCATGGCTGCTCACGGGCGTGGCTTAATATGCTTGCCCTGCAATAATCAAAGGCTCGACGAGTTAAAAATTAAAGATATGACCGACAACAACACCTCTAGCCAGGAAACAGCCTTTACCGTAAGCATAGGAGCTAAAGGGAAAATTACAACCGGCATATCTGCCCACGATAGAGCGACAACTATACAGGCAGTTGTTGATGAAGACACAAAACCTGAGGATTTAAGCCGACCGGGACACGTTTTTCCACTGCGGGCTCTGCCAGGTGGCGTTTTAAAAAGAGCAGGACACACAGAAGCTGCCGTCGATCTGGCTAAACTTGCCGGACTAAAGTCAGTGGGAGTCATTTGTGAAATAATGGATAAAGACGGTAGCATGGCTAGGCTTTCTTCCCTTGAGAAATTTAGTAAAAAACATGGACTAAAGATTATTACAATCGCTGACTTGATCAAATACAGGCGCCAGACCGAAAAGCTTGTCCGCAAAGTCATTGAAGTAAAGCTACCCACAAAATTCGGAACGTTTAAGGCACTGGGTTATGAAAGCAAAATAACCGACGAGTGCCATATGGCGCTAGTAAAAGGTGATGTTTCCGGAAAAAACAACGTCCTCGTACGAGTTCATTCCGAATGTTTAACCGGTGATGTATTTTTCTCAAACCGCTGTGATTGTGGTGCCCAAATGAGCAAATCGCTCGAAATAATAAATGAAGCGGGGCAGGGAGTATTTTTGTATATTATCGGCCAAGAGGGAAGAGGAATAGGGCTGATCAACAAGCTTAAAGCATATAAACTGCAAGAAGAAGGCCAGGATACAGTTGAAGCAAATAAAACGCTCGGGTTTGCACCAGATTTAAGAGACTATGGAATTGGGGCTCAAATATTGGCTGACATAGGCATAACATCCATGCGCTTGATGACCAACAACCCCCGGAAGATTGTTGGCCTGGAAGGCTATGGTATAGAAATAAAGGAAAGAGTACCAATAGAAATTGAGCCAAATAGTAACAATATCCGCTACCTAAAAACCAAAAAAATTAAATTGGCCCACATTCTAAACGATAAAGCGATTGACTGACTAAGTCTTTCGTATTATCGTATAATTCAAGTCCATAGCAAATTACTATCAGTTGATGACTAAAAACATGTGTTTGTCGAAGTCTGTTAACCAAAAACCTTGACTATAAAACAATGAACTTATGCAAATACAAAAGCCTTGGGGATCAGTAAAAGAATACGCTTTAAATCAGACAGCAACCGTCCGCATTATCTACCTTGAAGCAAACCAAGAAACCAGCCTGCATTCTCATAACCTTCGCGACGATATGTGGGTAATCCTCGATAAAAATGTAAAAGTACAAATTGGGGATGAGATAAAAGAAACTAAACCCGGTGACGAATACTTTATACCCGCTGAAACCTTGCATAGGATTTTAAGCGGAGATACCCCTGCCAGAGTGCTAGAAATCGCTTTTGGCTACGCATCAGAAGAAGATATCGCCCGCGTAGCAGACGATTACGGCCGGATAATAGAAGACTAGCGCAAATCTAAGTTAAACCAGTTTTTTAGTTTTTAAATGTGGTTTTTTATATTTCGTTTTCAGTTTTCATTTGTTCTAGCTACCTTGACAAGCGCTCTTTAGCATGATAAAAAGCACTTGATAAGTAAAAATATGCTGTCTTATAAAAGTGTCAACCGTAGCTGTAAAAACACCGTATTTTTCATAACCCTTTTTTTGTGTCTCTTAGTTTTTGCTCCGGCTCAAGCCGAATCTCCCATGGAAAAAGCAAAAAAAGTTAAGGATCAGATTGCAAGCATGAGAGGTGATCTCTCAAACGCTTTTGAAACCCATGAACAGGGAGTTTACAAGCTCAAGAAAATAACCAACAGGCTTTATACAAACACTGAAAAGCTTAAAGAAGCCAACATTGAGCTTAAGAAAAACCAAAATCTTCTAGGCGATAGAATAAACAATATGTATCGCTATGGAAACGCATCAATTCTAGACATTATCTTTGCCGCCCGTTCATTTAATGAAATGCTGGTAAACGTTAACTTTATTGTACGCATTAGTAAGCAAGATGCCGTTATTATTGAAAAAGTAGAAAAGCTAAGAAAAGAAGTAAAATCAACCCAAAAAAAGCTTGTTGTGGATCAAAAATACCAGAAAAATCTTGTTATAACCCTTAAGGAGAAAAGGGAATATATTCAAAACAAGCTGGCTAAAGCCAAGAAAATGCTAGTAGGACTGGAAAAGGAAATCGAAGAATTACGCAAGCCCAAATCTTTGCCTGCACCTATTATGAATCAGATAACGCCTCCTTCAACAACCCCTGATCCGGTAAATCCCAGCGGGGGAGGGAAGTATGCATTTCCTGTCGGTGCGCCTTACAGCTTTGGCAATACCTGGGGTGCTCCTAGGGGCGGTGGCAGAAGAGGCCATAAAGGTACTGACATAATGGCCTCTGGGGGTACGCCTGCATATGCAGTTATCAGTGGCAATGTCAGCAATACTCAGGGGGGGAATTCCGGTTTATGGCAAATCCTTAACGGTGATGACGGAAATGTTTATTGGTATATGCATCAATCAGGGTTTGCCGCATCAGGTCGTGTTTCTACCGGACAAGTTATCGGCTATGTAGGCAATACAGGCAATGCTTCCGGTGGACCTGCCCATGTTCATTTCGAACTACATCCAGGTGGAGGAGGAGCAGTAAACCCTTATTTCTTCCTCAATAGCATCCAGTAACGCAATACTTGCTGAAAGCTTAAGAAGAAGAGAAAGAACAAATATAACTTGACATAATATATATTATCGCGACTTATAAAGCTATCATCTTTTAGTTAATTTTTATTAAAACTAAATTTCTCGTTATTAATTCATCATATTTCTTTTTCGATAAACCCTTTACTTTAAACTTATAGCTGATTCATCCATTTGTTTTTGCTTCATAATTAGCTCTTCTTTTCTCCGAACCCCGAACCCCCAACTCCGAACTATTTCAATTATTAACTTTTAACTCATAATTTAATCCAATATACTTACATTAACCTGCAGATATGCCATAATTTAGCTTCTAAGCGCTTTTTTAGTTTTATGAGAGGTGTTATGTGTGAAATTTAGAATTCTTTGAAGATTTATAAAGGCTTTTCGTCTAGAGCTTCATGTAGAGAACGCTCTAATAGCAACTTCCTAAGACCTTGAAAACTATTGCTTATATCGGTGACTTTATCTTCAAAACGTTTTTTATTCTTTACCAAGGGTGCAGCGATTTGAAATATTAACATCGCTTCTTTTTCAGACATATTATCAAACATCTTCAAGTGTCTAGCCTCGATGCCGAATTTGGCCAGAGATTTAACAATATCTAGTATTTTAAGATCAAGTTCTGAAAGTACTTTTTTACCACCATTATCATCAGTTTTAATAATCGCATAATTTATCAATTCCTGAATTTGCTTTCTGCTAAGCCTGTGTTTTTTAGCTGCATCACTCAAGCTGTACTTTTTCAAATCCTTAGCTCGAAAACCGTCTTGTTGTTTAGTTAACCTAAGTTTTTTCTTTTTTATTCCCTTATTGACAATGCTGATATTTCTTTTAATTACTGATAGTGGCAAATATTGTTCTTTTTGAAGAGAAAGAATCGATTTAAGGCGTTCTAAGTCGCCTGTCAAAAACTTTCTGTAACCACTAGCAGTGCGCTCCGGCTTTATAAGGCCCTCGTCTTCCAAAAACCTTATTTTGCTGATAGTCACATCATTAAAACGAGTTTTTAGCTTATTAACAACTTGGCCGATCGTATAATAATCTTTTTGCTTTGTAGTTGTCATCTCTTCCTTATTCGCAAATGTAGACCAACAAAAACTTCCCGATTTGAAGTTCGTCTTGGTTGCTCAATTTACTCTCCTTGAATCTATTACTGTTTAAGTAAGTTCCATTTAGACTCCCCAGATCTTTTGCAAAAGCCTCAGAGTTTTTTAATGTTATCTTCGCATGCCTTCTGGAAACCGTTATGTCGTTTAAAAAGATATCCGATTTTGGGTCACGTCCTATAAGGGTTTCCCCTTCTTTTAAGCGTAAACGTTGGCCTAAAATTGGACCTTTCTTGACTAACAATACGGCTCTTTCCCCTTCATGCAATTTGTTGTCTAATTCAATCTGAGGACCCTCTCCTAGCTTTTCAGGGGCTTTTATAAACGTCGCAGTTGTAGCAAGCAAGTTGGCTAACTCACTCTTGCAAGTTGAGCAAATCTTTTTATTTGCTGGATTTTGCGTGCCACACTTAGGACACATAATTGTTTGCTGCATATTATTATCTTAGAAGAAAAACAGTGGTTTTATAATTGCTACTTGTCTACTGAATTTTTACCTATGTCTTCTGTTAAAGTTTTTGATAATATTTCTGTTAATTTAGTAACATCCTTATTGCTAAATAAGCTTTTGCCCTGTTTATGCTTCTTACTTAACCTGTGAACGAGCTCGCGTCGCACAATATCTATTTTACCATGAAGCATACGCCTACGATAAGAAATCTGCTTTTCTTCTTCGTAGAGCTCATCAAGCACTTTCTTAAGGTCATCGTCGCTTCTATTTTCTAGATCCAATAATATTTTGTCTGCTTCGAGCCTTGCGGCCGATCTTCTTTCTTCTCCCATTTAGTCCCTCTTATATTTTTAATTGTAACACTTTATATGGTTTAAAACCAGTTGATAACTTCCTCGATAACCACTATTTATACAGGAGCAACCTTTTTAAACAAATACTTTATCCAATAAGTTAACTTTGAGAAAAAACCAACTTCTCCTGCACTGCTTCGCGCTTTTAAGGGTTCTTCGGCTAAAAGTTCTTTTCCTTCATAAACCTTCAGCTGCCCTAATGTATCACCCTTTTTTATCGGCAATTCAATGCTCTTACTTAAATTAATTTTAGTCTTTAGGTTGCTTCCTTTACTGCTTATCACCCCGAAATCTTTTCCAACACCTAAGCTCATTTTTTTAAAGTTAAATGGGATATTTACTTTAGATACAACTTTTCCCTTTTGGGCAATAAGGTGATATCTGAAATTTTTATAAGCCCAATCAAATATCTCTTGTGCTTCAGTAAAAGTATTTTCATGGTCTTTTGCCTTTAGCGTTACTGCAATTAAAGACATATCTCTTTTTTTCGCTGCTGAAAGCAAGCAAGATCCGGCTCCTTTTGTATACCCAGTTTTTATGCCAATAGCATACGGATAGCGCCATAAAAGCTTATTGCGATTATACACTTTGCGGTTCCTTTTACCATTTATCGTAATTTCTTTTGTCTTTACTATTTGGGAAAATATTGGATTTCTCAGAGCATATCTACCTAGCTTTGCCAGATCCGAAGCTGTAGAAATATTTGTATCTCCTAATCCGTGAGGATTATAAAAGATTGAATCATTCATTTTCAGTTTTTTTGCTTTTTCATTCATCAATTCAGCAAAGTCCGGAACTGTTGGAGATATATGTTTAGCCAAAGCCACCGCTGCATCATTTGCCGATTGTAACATTAACGCATATAGCAAATTCTCAACAGTCATCTTTTCGTTCTTCTCCAGATATATCTCTGATTCTGCCGTCCTTTCTGCTGAAATGTCCACCGTTACCACTTCTTCGGGAGAAGCATTCTCAATAACTAAAATCGCAGTCATAACTTTTGTAACACTGGCAATCGATTTTTGAGCATTTGGTTTTTTTGAGAATAGCACTCTTCCTGTTCTTCCGTCGACCAAGATTGCCGACTCAGCACCAACATCAAGCTTAGCTAGTGTCGGAACAACAAAAAAAGTATTTGTAATTATAATGAAAACAAGAGTTGTTAATATACTTTTTTTAATCACAAGAAAACATTGTATCGGGTTTAGCTGTCACTTTCTACTGTTTTTTTAACAATGCTAACGACCTTCAAGCAACCAATTAATTCACACAAAAATTGGTCTATCTAATCATGAAATCGATTGCCTAGGTATAACTTACCCTTATACTCCCCTTTATCTTGAAGAATATTGATTAACTCGTTTTTTATATCCGGATATATTTTTAAGCCTTTAAGTTCATTAGCTTTAAAATATTGGGCACCTTTAAGTCTCTCATCTTTCTCCATCTTAATTTTCCCTTCATTAGCGCGGACTAAAAAACTTAGGTGTAATATATGGCGAGCTTGGGAGCTAATGCTCTCAGACACAAATAGAAGTTTTAACGGATCTACCTCCAAACTGACTTCTTCAACAATCTCTCTTTTGAGTGCTTGAGAAAGTGTCTCTGCTTGTTCCACGCCACCGCCAGGTAGCAGCCAATAAGCTTTTCCTTCTTTTTCATGTCTTACCAGCAAAATTGAGCCATCTTTTATGATTACAGCACTAACTCTTATTCGAATACCCATATAAAAACAAATCCTAAGCACTAAATCCGAAACTCTAAACAACACCTAAATCTAAACATTAAACCCTAAACAGATTAGAAATTTAAATCCAGAATTTGTTTAGTATTTAGATATTAGAATTTAGAGCTTGATTGTGCTTATGCCAGTGCTACCAAAACCGCCGGCTCCCCTTTCAGTTTTGTCTAGCTCTTCTACTTCTTCAAATTCTGCATTTTCAACTTTTTGGATAACCATTTGGGCGATTTTATCTCCTTTCTTAAGTACAAAACTTGCTTGAGGATCTGTGTTTATTATGATGACTTTAATTTCTCCTCGATAGTGACTGTCTATGAGGCCCGGTGTATTAACAATAGAGATGCCATGCTTTACAGCTAAACCGCTCCTTGGTTGGACAAACGCCGCATAGCCTTGAGGAATTGATACTGCGATTCCGGTTGAAATAAGAGCTCTTTCGTTAGGATTGATTTCTTTATCAATTGTGCTAAAAAGATCGCAACCTGCATCTCCCTGGTGAGCATACTTGGGAAGTGGTAAATCTTTGTCTAGTCTTTTAATTTTAATCTTCATAA
>JAUUWJ010000199.1 GCA_030589175.1 Actinomycetes bacterium | reverse complement strand
CGGTAGTAGTAGGCGAAGTACAACTTAAACCGCCGACTCCGACTAAAGAGTTCAACACCATACTTTCCTGGGCCGATGAAATCAGAAGGCTAGATGTCAGGACTAATGCCGATACGCCCGAAGATGCCGAGAAAGCCCGTGAGTTTGGGGCACAAGGGATAGGGCTTGCCCGGACAGAGCATATGTTTTTAGGGGATAGGCTTCCCATCGTCCAGAAAATGATCCTGGCAGAAAAAGACGAAGAGCGAGACGAAGCTCTCGCAAAATTATTGGAAGTACAACGTAAAGATTTCTTAGGTATATATAAGGCAATGGATAAACTGCCGGTAAATATCAGATTGCTAGACCCGCCACTTCATGAGTTCTTACCTAATTTAACTGACTTAAAAGTGGAGCTTGCAAAGATGGAAGCTAATGGTGCGTCTGAGAAAGAGCTCAACGAAAAAAGAAAGCTAATACACAGGGTGGAATCGATGACTGAAGCTAACCCCATGCTTGGGCTTAGAGGGTGTCGTTTAGGAATAGTACATCCGGAGCTTTATAAAATGCAAGTAAGAGCGATTATCGAGTCGGCGCTAGAATGGCAAGGCCAGGGTGGCGAGCCTCACGTTGAAATAATGATACCGCTGGTCTCGGTTGTTAGCGAACTTGAATTATTAAGGAAACAAAGTGAAGAGGTAATTCAGCAAGTTTTCGGTGAAAGAGGCCAGGAAGTAGATTATAAGATCGGAACCATGATCGAGTTGCCAAGAGCGGCAATAACATCGGATGAAATTGCCAGGCAAGCAGATTTTTTCTCATACGGAACTAATGATTTGACGCAAACTACTTTTGGCTTTAGCCGGGATGATGTTGAGGGAAGTTTTGTTCCAAAATATTTGGAGGATAAGATTCTAACCGCTAATCCTTTTGAAACGCTAGACCAGACTGGTACCGGTAAGTTGATTGAGATGAGCGTTGAACTTGGCCGAAAAGAAAACGCTTCAATTAAGTTGGGGGTTTGTGGTGAACACGGCGGTGACCCGGAATCGGTGAAGTTTTTCCATAGAATCGGACTTGATTATGTAAGCGCTTCACCTTACAGAGTACCGCTGGCACGCTTGGCTGCTGCCCAAGCAGTTATCGAAGAAGAAGAAAATAAGTAAGTAGCTCGGAGTTCGTAGTTCGTAGAAAAAAATGTCATTCTTGAGAAAGTCTGTTGAAGGGTCTCGATACAGATGGGTATTATTGTAAGGTAACTATACATAAGCGGAAAAGGAGGAAAAGTGGAAGCAGATAAAGTTAGTGAGGTGTTGAGTGTTCATGCTCAAAAGTTGTTGAATCAAGAAGAAAGAATCAAGTGGCTCGAAATTAATGTGTTTACCAAAAAAGATGGTAATCGCTTATTTGATATCTTAGACAAGCACACCTTAATATTGGAACGCTTGGACCAAGAAAGAATCTTTACCAATGAAGCAACCAAAAGACATGATGAAATATTATAATCTCACAAAGCAGAAATCGACAAACTAAAATCACTAAATGGCTTATAAATTGGCTTTAATCAAGAACTTCTGCCCGTTCAATTTAACTTTTAATTGTTTTTAATTGAAGTTTTCCGATTGACTCAACAAATATTGATTTAGAAGGCCTTTATCGCTAAATTTAGTAGCATGGAAAACATCAGAGAATATACAGAGCAGTTTGAACGGGATCATCTTTCTCAATATGCTGCATTAAGCGCAAAATCGAGAGGACGGCGAAAGAAACTGCCCCAATGTCGGATAAGGACCGTTTTTCAAAGGGATAAAGATAGGATAATGCATTCTAAAGCCTTCCGCCGGCTTGCTCAAAAAACGCAAGTTTTCTTGGCGCCCGAAGGTGATCATTACCGGACCCGCCTAACTCATACTTTAGAAGTCAGCCAAATCTCAAGAACTATTGCCCGAGCTTTGCGGCTCAACGAAGATTTAGCCGAAGCAATAGCTCTCGGCCATGATTTGGGCCATACTCCGTTTGGCCATGAAGGAGAAGATGCTCTTAATGCCTCTTTGAAAAAAGTGAAATACAGAGGTAAAAAAAGGAGTTTTCGCCACAACGAACAAAGCTTGAGAGTGGTAGATACGCTTGAATACGGAGGCCAAGGCTTGAATTTAACTTATGAAGTAAGAGACGGCATTTTAAATCATACCGGTCTTAAAAAACCTATCACCCTGGAAGGACAAGTAGTAAAAATAGCTGATAGAATAGCTTACGTGAATCATGATGTCGATGATGCAATAAGAGCGAATATTTTTAAAAGAACCGACTTACCCGCTTCGGCGATGAAGACCCTGGGCAAATATCAAGCAGTTAGAATTAATACTATGGTTGTCGATATCGTTAAAAACAGTCTGGGCCAAAACTTTGTAAAACTTAGCCCTAAAATCGATAAAGCCCTACAAACATTAAGAAGTTTTCTATTCAGAAATGTTTATAAACACTCTGAAGCCAAGGTCGAGGATCTGAAAGTAAAG
>JAUUWJ010000062.1 GCA_030589175.1 Actinomycetes bacterium | reverse complement strand
CTAAAAACATTTGGCCATTTTGGCGAGCCCCGCCAGCTGCCGGAACAATGAAAGGTTGAGTTTATGTTTATCCTATTTGTTTCTAAACCGGCAATAGCCACAAACGGCTTAAACGTCGAGCCGGGTGGATATGTACCGGTTACAGCCCTGTTGTTTATCGGGAAATTATTATTTTTGTCAGTTAGTTCTTTCCAACTCTTCTTGCTAATACCGCCTAAAAACAATTTTGGATTGTACGTCGGATAGCTAGCCATTGCTAAAACATCACCATTTCTAGGGTCCATCACAACTACTGCCCCGCCATTGCCTGCATATCTTTTTCCCGTTTCTTTATCTACTTGAGCTTTCGCTGCTCCCACAGCCCGAGAGAGAGCTTCTTCTGCGTACTTTTGAATCTTAAGATCCAGGGCTAACACTATTGAGCTTCCCGCTCTTGGTTTCTTTCTATTTAAGACCTTTACCGGGCGACCGCTGGCATTAGTTTCGATTCTCTCTTTGCCCTTTATGCCCATAAGTGTTGCATTGTAGTTATTCTCCAAACCAGTCTTTCCAACCAAATCGCCCATCTCCACATCTTTGAAATGATCCTCTTCGAGCTCTTTTTCGGAAACTTCTCCAACATAACCAAGTAAATGCGCAGCCAGACTCTCATATATATAGTCACGCTCCGGGAAAATCTCGATTTTTACTCCTTCGAACTCAGTTGGCCTTTCCTTTATGTAATAAACCGTTTCGTTTTTTATCGCTCTTTTTATCACCTTTGGTTGCAGGAGATCGGTTTTTTTATCTTTCATCCTTTTTTTTATCTCAGGTAAAGACAGATTGATTAACTTGCTTAGACGTTTTTGAACTTTCTTATTTTTTCCAAAAATGTAAGGCAATACGCTAACCGATAAAGCAGGTTTGCTGGTAACAATCAATTTATTATGACGATCATATAAGTTTCCCCTGACCGCCTCAATCGAACGTTCCCTAATGCGATTGTTCTGAGCCATAGCATTGTATTGGGATGCTAAAATAACCTGCAAAAACCATAAACGCCCTACAAGCACTATTAAGGCAATTGCGATTATCGCCCTGAATACCATGACCCTTGATTGTAGATCTTCTTGAACTTCAACCCTTTTTCTTACCATTAATTATTTTTTTCCACCGCCTACAATCTTAGAACTTTTGGCGTAAGCCGTAGCTCCTGTTACACTCGATCGAGTTAAAAGTTTGTTGTAAGCATAAACAACCGGTAAGTATACGAGAGGACTAATTAGAGCATTATAAAAAGCAGCTATTAATGCGTACCACCAAAACAAGTAATCGATTTGATAGCTTACTAAAAAAGCAACCATCATATAAAAAAAGTTGCTTAATATAGTAAATCCAAAGACCAGTAACATAAATGCCAAAATATTACTGATTATGCTGGCTTCTATGATTCCCGCTACATAACCTATCAAAGTGTGAGTAAAAGCGTTTACGCCAAACCCTCTTAAAGAGATTAAATCTTTTAGTAGACCGGCAAGAAAACCGCTTGAAGCACCAGCAGCTTGGTTTTCTATTAAAGCTATGCTAACGAGAGCTATTAGAGTCACATCCGGAACAACTTTTCCCAGTTTGAAAAAAGCACCTACTGTATTATGCAGAATAAAGGCAGATATTATTACGATGAAATAAAAAACAAACCGCATCATTTGAGACTCTCTATGTTTGGAGGAAGCGGGCTTTTTATCACCAGCATCTCTTGTAAGTTATTAAAATTGACTTCACTTTCTACCCTTATGTATTTGTAGAGAGCGGTGGCCGGACTTTTTGCCTCTCTTACCCTGCCAATATAAAGCCCTCTTGGATACACCCCGCCTAAGCCGGAAGTAACAACCCTGTCTCCTTTTTTAACTTTCCTAATTTTTCTGACTAATGTCATTTCCAGCTTATTGTCATATGTTCCCTGAAGCAGACCTTTCACATTACGGCCGACTATTTCAGCAGCAACGCCGCTCTTGGTGTCAGTTATTAGTTGCACTTGGGAAGCAAAGGAACCTGCATTGACAACTTGCCCTAAAAGCCCTTCTTTGCTAATTACCGGCATTCTTTCCTTAACGCCTTTTGAACTGCCTTTGTCGATAATAATTGAAGCTTCCCAGTTATTAGATGAACTGCTGATAGAAATGGCCATAATCGTTTTATATTGTTTTTTGACTGTCACTTGAACAAGCCCTCGAAGCCGGCGATTTTCTGCCTCTATCACACTTAAGTCATTAAGACGCTCTTTTAGACCTGAAAGCTCTTTTTTCAAGTGAACATTTTCCTGTTTACTATTAGCAAGCTCAATAACAAAAATCCATCCATTCTGGACAGGAGAAAACACTTTATTTGCCCCCACCTGAATATAGGCAAGCCCGTTAATCGTTGCTTTTTTCAAATTTTGAATAAACGAAGACTTGGGGTTTCGGTAATAAACAGATATTAGTAAAACTGCCGCCAGTAAAAAGGCTGCAAGTATAATACGGTTTCTTAAATTGCCTCTGTGGTGATACTGTTTCATTCTGATGAATAAGGTAGCTTAGTTAGCTTGCAAAAAAAATTAATTTTGGTGATTTTGATGTACAGAGATTATTGTGCATAATTAGAAGTCTATTTTTTTGAGCCGATTAATATTCTTTTTAGAACATTTATTTCTTCCAGAGCTTTGCCGGAACCCATCACAACGCAAGTTAGAGGATCTTCTGTCAGATGAACAGGCATGTTTGTCTCTTGCCTAAGCCTCTCATCAATATTTCTTAATTGTGCCCCGCCACCGGTAAGCACTATTCCTCTATCCATTAAATCACTGGCAAGTTCAGGTGGAGTTTTTTCCAGGGTAGCTTTTACAGCCGCAACTATCGCAGAAACCGGCTCTTCTATAGCCAGGCGTATTTCTTCGCTCTATAAAACAATATTTCTAGGCAGCCCTGTTAAAAGATCTCTTCCTCTAATCTCCGCGTCTTCTTCTTCGGCCATCGGATATGCCGAGCCTATTTCCATCTTTATCTCTTCGGCCGTTCTTTCACCAATCATTACATTGTATTCCTTCTTAACATGGTTGACTAAAGCTTCATCAAACTCATCTCCGCCAACCCTGATTGACTCGCTGGTTACGATCCCCCCCAATGAAACTACGGCAACTTCAGTCGTACCTCCGCCAATATCTACAATCATACTGCCGGTTGGTTCTTGAACAGGTAGCTCAGCTCCAATTGCAGCTGCCATGGGTTCCTCGATAAGGTATGCTGCTCTTGCTCCCGCTTGAAGTGTTGCTTCGAAAACCGCTCTTTTTTCGACTTCTGTTACGCCTGAGGGAACACACACTACGACCCTGGGCCTTACAACAAATCGGCGGCGATGTACTTTTCTAATGAAATACCTGAGCATGCTTTCCGTTACATCAAAATCGGCAATTACACCGTTTTTTAATGGCCTTATTGCGACAATATTTCCCGGCGTTCTGCCAAGCATTCTCTTTGCTTCAGAGCCGACTGCTAATATTTTGTTAGTAAATTTATCAATTGCTACAACGGAGGGCTCCATTAAAGCAATGCCCTGACCCTTTACGTGAACTTTTGTATTGGCTGTTCCTAAATCAACCGCCATGTCTCGCCCAAACGGCGACCAAAAACTAAACATATCTATAAAACCTCAACTACCTTAAAAACACTAACATATCAATCTAGCTGTGTGAAGTCTATTATGTGATGCTAAGAATCATCTTCTACTATAGCAGCTAACAATCCTTTACTTATCCAATTTCAGAAAAAGATAAAACTAGCCTGACTTTATTGTTAAATGATTAAGTTGTCCTGTTTTCGATAAGCGTTCTACGCTGTAGTTTGCAGCTATGCCTATTATTAAGCCCATCGGCACAGATGCGAAGAGAAGTAGAGGTAATTGCATGTATACTGCAGCCGTCTTCACTAACAAGAAAGCCACCGTTAACTGACCGATATTATGAAATGTCGCCCCGACTAAACTCAACCCGATCAAACTTATTCTTGGGTATAAGAGTTTATGAAAGACAACAATAGCTATTAAGCTTAGAAAAGCGCCACCTGTACTGAAATAAAAAGCTGGTCCTAAAAAACTTCCCAATATAAGTGAAGACAGTACTAATCTTGCTATCACATGCAGAAAAATCTCTAACGGTGTGAAATAAACAAGCATCATCAATACGACCATATTCGCCAAACCCAACTTGATTCCCGGTATCGGTAGCGATGGCAAATAAATGGCTTCTACAGCTTGTAAAATCAAGCCGAAAGCTAAAAACATGCTAAATATTGCTAAACGGCTACTTCTACTCATTTATTGCATCCAAAGAACTATTATTATTTGTACTTTCAATTTGATACATTAATCTCATCGGCGCACAAATTATTGACTGTCCTGCTTTTTCAATCCTTCCTTGCTTTTGACAGATTTTTAGCGGACAAGTACTTTTGGCAACATATACCTTTGAATCTTGGATTTTGAGCAAGCAATATCCCCCGTTTGCGTCCTTTACCTTAACCATTCTGTCTTCTTCAATGCTGTAAGAAGCGATTTTCTTACCGGACTTGTAAACTAAAATCTTTTTTGCATTACCAGCTGAACTCGCTGAAATAGCCAGTGGAAGAGACACTAAGGCGGCAATCATTATGATTACAATAATCGTCTTATCTATTTTGGTAAGCATAATAAATTCAAACTCCAATATCGAATATCGAAATCCTAAATAAATTCTAAGTCCTAATTTTCAAATGTTCAAAACTAATTGTTTTGGATTTTGGTCATTTGATATTAGATATTGTTTAGATTTTAGAATTTAGTGCTTAGGATTTTTTACTACCACGCTTTTAACCATACCAATGAACTATGCATAAATAAAATTTAGTTAATTAGAAAAACAAGTTTAGTTCTTTTTGAGCGTTCTCTGCCGAGTCGGAACCGTGGACCAGGTTTTTAGTTATATCAAGCCCGTAATCACCGCGTATTGTTCCGGAAGCTGCTTCAAGAGGGTCTGTCGCACCCATGATGCTTCGCATTGCTTTTACTGCAGAATTTCCTTCTACTTTCATCAAAACTACCGGTCCGGAAGTTATGTATTCTACTAAATCGTTGTAAAAAGGTCTTTCTTTGTGTACGGCATAAAGTTCAGAAGCTTTTTCCTTGCTTAACGTGCTCATTCTTTGCTCTACTACCTTCAAGCCTTTTGACTCTATTCTTTTCAATATCTCTCCGACTAAGCCTTTTTCTACGGCATTGGGTTTTATCATTATGAAAGTCTGTTCCATAGAAATTAGAATATCAAAATAACAGCTATACATGCTAGCCTTTTTGGAATTTTTTTGAAGTCAGATATTAAAACGTAGCTTGTTTTCGGATGATAGATTTATAAACCAAATTTGGACTTCAAATCTTTGTTTTACAGAATGGACAAATAGTCCAGCTTAAATTAAGGGACTTTTCACATTTAGGGCAAGCATTTTTTAGTTTTTTGCGGCAATGCGGGCAAATTAAAAAATCTTTTTCTACAATCTTCTTACAGGCGGGACAATGGGCTAGAGT
>JAUUWJ010000088.1 GCA_030589175.1 Actinomycetes bacterium | reverse complement strand
CGGGTTTGATTGCAAGATTTGTAATGTGTCCCTCATCTCTAATTCTTAGAAAACCAGAATAACCTACAACACTGTTTTCAATCTTAGCTATAACAAGAGAATATATTTGAGGAAGATCAAGCTGTTCTGAGAACATAGAATAAGACCAGGGATCAGGAAATACGCTGCGCTCAATTTGAACTACAGCCTCCAAATCATCTTTCTGCATAGACTTTATTTCCAGAACTTTATTTTTCATACGGGAGCTCTAAGATAAATCGGTTCCAATTTATAAATCGAAGATACTTGCTTTCTTCTTAGCTTTTCCAAACCTAACTTTACCATAGAAGCCGGACTAGGATATATGGTTCTGGTAATCTTTATGTTGGGCAGTTTTAAGAATGCATTTCTATAAGTCTGAATCGCCGTTCCCAAAATCCTTGCTTTCCGATTAGAAATTTCGGAATCAAAAACATCAAAAGAGCCGATCCGGTAATCACTAACTCTTTTCTTGCCCTCGTAAAAAGCCCAGTAGAGCTCGTTTTTTAAAGCATCAAGTGTCGCCACTTTTAAACCTTCTCCCTTATCGCTTGCCGCAATGCTATCAAGAGTTGGTATTCCAATTAGAGGCAACTTTAAAACCTGAGCCAAAGTCTTGGCCGCAACTACTCCTACTCTAGCTCCGATGAGAGAACCGGGACCTAAACCAGCAACAACGCCTGTTAGATCCTCGTATTTTAAGCCTGCTTTTTTAAAAAGATTATCAATGGCCGAAGTGTGCAGCTCCAGATGATTTCGCTCGACAACTGCAAAATAGCTGGCGAGCACTTCATCATCGGCACCTATGCCTAGAACAAGAGCTGCCGTTGCCGTATCGATGACTAAAACAGTTTCTTTAGCTCTAAAACTCTTTTTTTCCAATTTCCATACCCTTCGAAAACAAGCTTTCTATCGAACTCATGCTTACCATACTCAAAAGTAATTGACAGGTAATCAGCACCTAGCATATCTTTAATCTTATCTCCCCATTCAATTACCGTTACACCCTTTGAATAAAAGTAATCTTCATAGCCTAAATCAGCCAGTTCTTTTTTGGATATCCGGTAAACATCAAAGTGATACAAGGGAAGGCGCCCGTCATATTCGCGAATTATCATAAAGGTAGGACTTACTAATGTTTCGCTAACATCCAAACCTTTAGCTATTCCTTTAGAAAATACAGTTTTACCGGCTCCCAAGTCACCTGAAAGGCTTATAATATCGCCTGCCTGCAAATAAGGAGCCAACTTTTTTCCAATACTTATAGTTTGTTTTACCGAGTCAGATTTAATAGTAAAAGACAATATCCCTCCCGGGATTAATTATCAATGTTCAATGTACAATGTTCAATAATTAAATCCGTGTTTCGTGATTCGTATTTCGTAATTCGAGAAACCACGATCTACGAACCCCGATCAATATTTATTGTTAAATAATATTTTGTCCATTATCTATTGAAGATTCCAGATTTAAGATTGAAGATTAAAACAGCGACCCTTGCTGCCCCTGTTCTCTTTCATCTTCCTTGGGTATTTCAGGAATAGGATCTTCTTTAAGCAGCTCTTTTAGTTTTTTAAAATCATCTTTTAGCAACTCTAGTGTCTGCCTTCTATATAAAGCCGCAGCAGTGTGAAAAATTGGAATAATAGTAAATCCATTACCTTTAAAACTCTGACCATGAACTTTGGAAATGCTGACATTTTTATTAAGCATTGTCTTTGTTGCATGAGCCCCTAACGTGGCAATTATTTTTGGTTTGATAATTTTAATCTGCTCCATTAAATATGGCTTACAGGCTTCAATTTCCTCAGGTAGCGGGTCACGGTTGTTAGGAGGACGGCTTTTTATTATGTTTGTTATATAAACATCTTCTCTTTTTAAGCCAATCTCTGCGAGCAATTCATTCAACGTTTTACCTGCGGCTCCGACAAAAGGACGTCCTTGTTGATCTTCATGATAACCGGGAGCTTCGCCAACAAACATTAAATCGGCATTCTCATTAACTTCGCCGAATACAAGATTTATGCGGCCGGAATACAAGTGGCATCTTTTACAATCTTTTATTTGTTCATAGTACTCGCTTAATTTACTCATACATTACATGAGCCGCAGTTGCTAGAAGAGCAACTTGAACAGGCACTACTTGATGACTCAAAATCACCATCACCTCTCTTGCTAAAAGTTGAAAACTTTTTCTTAATTTTTTCGCTCGAACATTTCGGGCACTTCACTTTTTTATCACCCATGATGAGTTCTTCAAAAAAATGATTACATTTTGAACACTTATATTCAAATACCGGCATAAAGAAATTTTAACATTTTCTACAAATATTTAGCTAAATATTTGTGCCCGCTAAAATTTCTAAACGAGAAATAAAATATAAAAAATAAAAAAGTTTGCTTTTCTTAATTATGATTTTTACACCACTTCTACTGCTATATTATACTTTCTATTTTATTTTTTCTCTTTAACAGCCAACCGTTTATTTATTGTAAAATATTACCATTTTCATTTAACATAAGTTCATATAAGTTTTTGCCGCCAAGCCAAATAGAGAATTGGCCGAGGGCAAAGAGCTACATTAAAACAGGAGGCTAAAGTGAAACTGCTAGATCTAACAATACCTTATGAGCCACTTGAAAAAAAAGCGCTATACGACGAAGTCGCTAAAGAATATCGCTTTTTAGCAAACAATACGCCAAAAATGCGTCTTTTAATCTCGACTGAGCTAGATGATAAAAAGCTTCCTGATGACTTTGCTCAAAAACTGGTTAACATGCTGCCGGCTTTAAACTACCAGTTATGTACAAATCACGATGAAACATCTTTTGCCAAGCATATTAAAGAAGAGCAAAACGATTTACCCCACGTTCTTGAACATATAATCATCGGCTTGATGATGATGATTAAAAATGATAATTACCACGGCTTGACTATGGGCAATGACCGATTAGCCGAAATTATAATCACCTATAACAATAAAAAACTCGCCATAGAAACTACCTATTTGGGCATCAGGTTGTTAAATGCTTTGCTGAAAAGAGAGAAAATTGATTTAATTAAACAGATTAAGGAGATAAACAGGGGCAGGGTCCTTGTCTGGCGAAAATATGCAAAAAAACGAAAACAAGAAAGACAATTTACTTTCTAATCTTTCCCTACAGTTTTTCCTACCAGAAAGCCGGGGCATTAACTGGGATATTGCAACATCGATCGCTCTAAATTCCAGCAATAATATCCCTCTAGCTAATCGAAGTATAGTCCAAGATATTTATAGCCAAAGCTTGGAGTTAATCGAGCCTTTAGTAGGTGAAGTTAGTGCTCTTAAAAGTGCAAAAAAGGCGGAAATATTCGTAGTCGACAGAGAAGAGTGGATAGTAAACACATTTGAGAGCATTTCGAAACTTTTTGATGACATAACTTCATCCTTATGGGATGTACTAGAAAAACAGGCGAGTTCGGTGACCAAAAAAACGACCCAAGTCCTTGCAACTACAGAGATAGGTTTACTGCTCGGTTTTATTGCCCAAAAAGTGCTCGGCCAATATGACCTGGGTTTGCATTCAAAGGAAGCTGACGATTACTTATTTGTTATTGAGCAAAATATTACCCAGCGGGAAACAGAACTAGGAGTTTTGAAAGCACCATTAAGGTTATGGATTCTTGCTCACGAACTTACACATAGATTGCAGTTTGAAAACTTCGGCTGGTTTAAGGATTATTATTTACAATTAATCAAGGAAGTTAAAAATATCGTATCGCAAAAAAAAGATTCAATCAGAAAACCCCTTTCTTCAATAACTTTTTTATTAAATAAAGAAAATTTAAGACTTATTTCTAAAATTCAGGCATTTATGAGTTTTATTGAGGGTTACGCCGAATTTGTTATGTTTAGAGTTGGCAAGAATTTACCTCACTATGAAAGATTAAAGCCGGTTTTCAGCCGCGTTCAACAACATAAACCTTTTCTGAAAAAACTCTTAGAGAAGATCATCGGACTTGATATGAAAACCAGTCAATACAGACAAGGCCTTGCTTTTGTATCTCGAATAAACGAGCTCGAGAGTATTTCCTTTTTAAATGAAAGTATAGACGAGCCTGCTAAAATACCTACTATGGCAGAGATTGCCCGACCTAAAGATTGGTTAGAAAGAGTTGGGAAGTAACTTTGTTATTGGTTGAAAAAAACCGGTTGTTGTGAGTGGTGGGTCGTGGGTCGGAAAAAAACGGGTTGTCGTTGGTCATTTGTCGGTTGTCGGAGTGGAGTCGGTTTTGGCTTGTCGGCAAGTTTAGATTAGATTTTCCGTTAATCTAGTGTTAATTTCAGCGTTAATAGAAGTTCGTGTTGGTAAATTAACTTCTTTTACTGATTGTATGCCATAATTAGCGTTAAAAAAGAAAACGTTTTCTATTATGGAGGCTATTTTGGCAAAGCCTTAACCATTTGATCAAATCTTTTAAGTATCCACAACCGAC
>JAUUWJ010000273.1 GCA_030589175.1 Actinomycetes bacterium | reverse complement strand
AAAGTAATAGCTAAAGCGAAACCGAAAGCCAAAGAAAGACGGCAATGGAGATATAGACATGGCAAGGTTTGATGATAAAACAGAACAACTTAAGTGTTCTTTTTGTGGTAAAAGCCAGCGGCAGGTTAGAAAACTGATTGCTGGGCCGGGCGTCTACGTCTGTGATGAATGTATAGACCTCTGTAATGAGATAATCGATGAAGAACTTGGTGAAGAAGTAGAATTAAAGCTCGACGAGCTGCCAAAACCCAAAGAGATTTACGACATCTTAAATGATTATGTAGTAGGCCAGGACGAGGCCAAAAAGACATTATCGGTTGCCGTGTATAACCATTACAAAAGAATTCAAGTAGGCACCAGCCACAATAATGAGACTGAATTACAAAAAAGTAATATCCTTCTTTTGGGACCGACCGGTTGCGGAAAAACTTTACTGGCCCAGACACTGGCCAAAATTCTTAATGTACCTTTTACCATAGTTGATGCTACCGCTTTAACTGAAGCTGGCTACGTCGGAGAAGATGTTGAGAATATTTTGCTAAAGCTAATTCAAGCGGCAGACTTTGATGTAAAGAAGGCTCAAACCGGAATAATATACATCGATGAGATAGATAAAGTAGCTCGAAAAGCGGAAAATCCTTCAATAACCAGAGATGTATCCGGCGAAGGCGTTCAGCAGGCTTTGTTGAAAATAATTGAAGGAACTGAGGCTTCTGTTCCGCCTCATGGTGGACGTAAGCACCCGCACCAGGAATTCATCCAAATAGATACTACGAATATTCTATTCATATGTGGCGGTGCTTTTAGCGACCTGGAAAAGATTATCGAAACCAGGATAGGCAAACGTGGTGTTGGTTTCGGAGCAGAGGTCAAAAAGAAGCAAGAGCGTTCATCTAGCGAAATCCTTGGTCAAATCAGACCGGAAGACTTGCTTAAATATGGCTTGATTCCGGAATTTGTCGGACGGCTTCCGGTAGTATGCCATGTTGATAATCTTAGCAAGAAGGACCTTGTCGAGATCCTAACAAGGCCAAAAAATGCATTGATTAAACAGTATAAACGTTTCTTTGACTATGATGACGTAGAGCTTGTATTTACTAAAGAATCGTTGGATGCAATTGCGAAGAAATCAACTGAGAGAGCAGGCGGAGCGAGGGGCTTGCGGGCGATTTTAGAAGGTGCATTGCTTGATGTAATGTTTGATCTGCCTTCACGAAAAGATATAAGTAAATGCGTTGTTACTAAAGAAACAATAGAAAAAGGTTTTGAGCCAACCCTAGTTACCGAAGGTGGCGCTGAACGCGAAGGCAAGTTTAAAACAAAGAAAAAAAGCGGCGGTAAAGCGGTAGCTAAATAACAGACATTGGATGTTAGATATTAGATGTTAGATAAAGAGGCCATTTAGTGGTCTTTTTTCTTATATTGAGTTCATCGATAACCAAGGAAACGAAAATTCAAAACGATCGTTAACCAAGGTCCAATATCCAAAATCTAATATCTAAGCTGGTGTCTGCTTTTCTCTTCAGATAACATTTCAAAACATGGAAAATA
>JAUUWJ010000144.1 GCA_030589175.1 Actinomycetes bacterium | reverse complement strand
GTAAAAATATTTATGCAATTCTTTACCAAGCCTTAATTCTTCTTGGCTTTGTTTGGGTTGTTTTTCTTCTTTGAATTGAGAAGGCAAAAATTCGACTAGACCACCAATACCGCCAAGTTCTTGAAACCACCAGGGGTCTGCTTGGCTTTCTTCGTTTTCCCCATAAGGTTTTACTTCATAACTGCCGATAGGTTTTTCAACGGTTTTAGTAGATAGGTATTTGTCTTTATACCAAGCAAATATTTTCCACTCAAATTGTTTGTTGATTAAGTTTGCTGTGCTAAATATCTTTTTGGGATTTTCTGTTAGCTGCTTGCGAGTTTGTTCAAGTGCTTCAAGGAAAATAATGTTTAGCTCTGTTTCAAGGCATTCATGCAAATCAACACACTTATCTTTGTAATGATAAAACTGCTTTTTTATTAAGTTTTTAAAAGCCTTAAATATAACCTCTTTTGATTCCTTGGTATTAGCTAAAACTAGAGGACGTAGAACTGATTCCTTACTTTGAGGTTTAACATTTTCATCTGTTAGTATTTCTACAGCTTGCTGTGTATTCATTTTAATCCTTTCTCCTAACATTATTTCAAAATATTAGCGATTATCAGTAGAACAAACGTTCGTTTTATACTATTTTATCAAGCGATATTTTTTTAGGCAAGTATTTTGCTATAAGTATATAATCACATTAGTAGGCTAGCAATTGCAGAAAATCTTTTCAAAGGTGACAGGCATTTTTAATATGCAGTTCTAACTCAGCATCTGAATAAAGGGTGGCCCGAGCTTTTTGCGACAAACGACAAACGACAAACGACAAACTACGAACTTAACTAATTTTCTTTGAAGCCGCCGAGTTTTTTTATCTCTGCTTCGTGTCGTTCGAATCTTTTATGACAAAAAGTTCTTTCTTGATCTAAACGGACTAGGATTTTCATCATCTTATCTTGGCCTTCCATAACTTCCCGGTGTCTTTGCTCACATCTTTCATCAATTTCCTTAAAACGGTCATCGTGTTCTAAAAGCTTTCTTGCTTGAGTATCAAGACTGCCTTCTATCCGATTAAAACGTTTGTCATGTTCGTCAAAACGTTTGTCATGCTCATCAAAACGCTTGTCAATCCCATCAAAACGTTTATCGTTATTGTCAAACCGTTCGTCATGCTCATCAAAACGCTTATCAACAGCATCAAAGCGCTTTTTAACATAATCTTTTAGCTCAACAATTTGTTCATTAATCGCTTGCATATCCATAAATTACTCCTTTCCAACAATCACTTCAAGCTATTAAATAGAAAAATATCTCTATCTATATAGTTCTACATAAATGACAAAATCCCTTTAAATTTTTTAACAAGCAGGCTTTGCGCTTCTTTCAAGCGCATTGTTTCATCTGTTAATTCTTAACTTTTAATTCTTAATTGAAAATTGGTTAAGTAACTATTTGGTCGCGGCCGCTTTTTTTCGCCTGGTATAGTTTTTGATCCGCCTTTTTAATCAACTCTGCAGCAGTAGTTTCTTCACGGGGGTAATAAGATATCCCCATACTTATAGTCATTTTGACCTTAGAACGAGAATTCTTTCCGGGGAAGCCGTGTTTTCTGACGTCATTAAATATTCTTTCAGCTATGAGCATAGCTCCGTCGTTATTTGTCTCCGGCAAGATTATGGTAAATTCTTCACCCCCATAACGAGCGGTGAAGTCGGTCGCCCGAGTATTTTTCATAAATATCTTTGCCATATCTTTTAGAACAATATCTCCTGCAGGGTGGCCATACGTATCGTTGTATTTTTTAAAGTGGTCAATATCAATCATTAATAGAGCTAAATGAAGAGTATAGCGGTCAGCTCTACGTAGTTCTTCACTAAGCCGCTTCTGGAAAAAGTAATGGTTATGCAAGTTTGTCAAGCCGTCGGTGATAGCCAGCATTTGATTTTTCTTATAAAGCTGGGCATTCTCGAGGGCGATGGCTGTTTGGTTTCCTAGCGTATTCAAAAGTTCTATGTCTTTATCAGAAAAATCTCCTTTAGTCTCTTCTCTTTCACCTAGAATTACACCACTCACATTATTTTTGATTACAATTGGAAAAGTGATAACAAGGTTTTTATCTTTCTCAGAACTCTTGGAGGATAGAAGAGGAAAAATTTCCGAGGCCTTCCCACTCATTGTCCGTGGATTTTTAGCTGCCTTAAAAGCTTCATCGGTCCAGTTTTTCTCATAATAATCGTCTGTATCTGGACCTAAACCACGGCCTATCTGGAAGTCGATTTCATTACTTTTGTCTTTCATAAGGTAAAGCAAAACCCTGTTTAACTGCAATTCTTCTTTGGCGATGTCGAGTATGAGGGTTAAAAGTTCTTCTTGGTTAAAAACTGTTGTGATAGCTTGGGAAAGCCGATTGAATGTATCTCTCATATGTTCTTGGGTCGACTCAACTTCTTTTGATTTCTCTTCCAAAGTATTTTTCCATGAATTGGATATTTTATTGAGAGATTCTTCAATATTTTTCAGTTCATCATGGCTTTTTACTTTTTCTGAGAACCTAAAAGTACCTTCAGCTAATAATGAAGCTTCTTTTTCGAGTATGTTTAATGGCTTAAGAGCTTTATTAATCATAAACGAAAATAAGCTGAGTGAAGCTAATACAATGATAATCCCCACTATTTGACTAGCGATACTGACATTTGATATAACTCCCGGAAAAAGAAAGTAAGGAGAAAGAAGCAACAATAATGCTGCCGATAGAAAACCTAGAATTAATTTTGGTTTTAGCTTCATAGTTCTTCCTTTATAATTCTTATCGGTCGGGTTATTGAAAAAGTTTAGCTTCAGTTTACGATTTAAAGGGATGGGGATCTTGGCTTAAATAGAGCGGCCACCTCAAGTCTTATTAACAAGCAGGTTTTGCGTCTCTTGCACGAACTTTCTTTTCAGTTATTAATTATTAACTTTTAATTTTTAATTGTTTTTTGAAGTTTTCAGTTTGCTTGCCCCGCGACCGGCGGGGAAGTTTGAGTTTGAATCACTCTACCGGTCGAAGATAAAAAGCTAATGTTCACAAGTAGTTTTACCGAAGAAAAAAGTAATGAAAAGTTTTAAAAAGTTGGAGCCTAATACAAAAATCATAATGATTTCCAGGACTATTGGAGAGCTTGTATTTATTATTGCAATACTTGCAATTGATTTTTTACCTTTTTCATTTAGATTGTTTGTTGCGTTGTTTACTGGAGTAAGCCTCTCAATTGGTTGGATAATAATCGCTCTTGATGCTGAAGATAAACCAAT
>JAUUWJ010000222.1 GCA_030589175.1 Actinomycetes bacterium | reverse complement strand
GCCCCTGTCATAGCTGCTGGCTGGGCTTCCTCTTTTGCTAGTGTTCGAGCCTCATCAAGCTCTTTTGTGAGTGTGTCGACCGTTACATTGTGTCTCTGCCTGTGTTCTTCTTGTAGTTCGAGCACCCTTACGGCCACTAGGGGGTTCTTGAATAAAATAGAGGCCTCCTTCCATATAGTGGCATCTGCCATATTTTTGGCATTATAAGCTGTTCGGTAAGCTTCGGATTGGTTGCCACCGTTTTCAATGTAAGCTTGTGACGCTGCTTCCATTTTATCTGTAAGTCTGTCTACTGCTGGCATATTAACTTTCTCTTATAAAGACATAGTCTGTGCCTTCTTTGCTTACAGATAAATCGTGAACTCTAGCTAAAATATCTGCGCGGCTTACGTTCTTTCCATATCCTTTTCTTTCGCTTGCTTGTCGGTCATTTCCGTATATCCCAATAAATACGTCTTCTGAAATAACGCAAGAGCCTTGGGCTAGTTGGTCATGTAATTCTTGTTTATTCACAATAATTCTCTTTGTATTCTTTCTTTAAAATCTTGTAGTATTTATGTGTATATTCTTTTGATTTGCCTATTGTATTGGCTTCGGCGCATTTCCTGAGAATCTTAGCGGTTTTACTGTTTAGTGTTTTGTTCATTCTAATACCGTAAATTGCACATAATCTGACACAACCGAATTAGTGCTTGATAACTTAGCTTTCCCACGTTTACGCCAAAGACCCGCATAGCTTAAATCATCCTCAGCTATGGTGTATTTGATATATTCGTTTGCCAGGTAAGTCTCGTCATTCACATCAATATTACTTGTTCCGACTGATACTCCGTCAGAAGTAGACTTTTCTAATGTGTTTCCGATTTTAGGTTCTAAAACCATAGTTAGCTCTGATGCGCTTGATATATCTTCGCCTAAGTTTGCATAAATTATATCGCCATACTCGCCTTTGTTAAAATCTGCCATTAAAATATCCACTTAATTACTAAATATGCTGTGCCAATCACCAATGAAAAAGAGATTAAAATATTAATATATTCTTCTTTTCCGTTCATTTCTTTGGCATTATCCATTCTTCTTTTTGCGTTTTTTACGTGCCGCTTCACTTGCTTTAGTGGGTAAATGCCCGCCGCGTCTGCGTACTCCTGCGACTAATTGTTCAGTAGTTTGTTTTTTGCCGTTTTTCTTTTTAGCAGCCATGTTTTTTTCCTTTTGGTAATTCACGCTCTTTCGGACGTGGGGTTGGCTTTTTAGTGAGCTTCTTTCTTAGATTAGCCATTATTTGCTCTATTATCAAGATTATTTCTTGCGCTATATATTTTTCGCCATAACTCGATCTCATTATCTTGGCGTCTTTTGCTGTCTTCATACATTAAACGGCTTTGTTTTTCTTGGCGTTGCATGCTTGATATTGCCCCAATCGCTTGGCCAACAGTCGCCGCTATCATCCCCTCAAAAAATCCTATTTCATTTTTTATCATCTTTAGCAATCTCCAATCCTGGCTTTCTAAGCTCATCATCTAAATCTGTTAGCCTGTAAGCTGTTCTTTTATCAGTGTTATTCATTATGGTCTTCTTTAGGTTTTATATGCCACACAATCCCGTCAATAACCTGAAGTTCTCCGCAAGTTTCGCAGTTGAAAACCTGTTCAATTTCTTGCTTATAATACATAACGTGCTGTATGTCTTCTGGTTTAGTATATTTCTTTAATGATACTATATCGCTCATATCAAGGTGTATCCATCCTCAAAAGCATCGGCGGGTGAAAATGATTGATAGCCCTTTTTATAGACAACAAAATATCCACCTTCTTTGGGATTATGTGCTTTCACATAAGCCGAACTAACTTCAAATTTTGCATATCCATCTTCTTCAGGTGTAATCATGGCTCCATATTCCATGTGATCAACATATTTAATCTTTAATGCCCACACTTCTTTATGGCATTTATATTTTGGCATTTCTCGTTCTTCTGTCATTTCATAGCCTCGTTATACAAATCCAAATTACCCAGCCAAAATAGCTGTGATAGTTAGCAACCCAAAACCGATAAAAGGAATAAGATATTTCGTATCCCTGTCCTCATGCCACTTTTGTTTCCTTACGCCTAAA
>JAUUWJ010000196.1 GCA_030589175.1 Actinomycetes bacterium | reverse complement strand
ATTAGGTATACATGCCGTAGATGAAATCTCAGAGAAGCAAAAAGGCACAGTGATAATTCGTTCCCACGGGATAGACCCCGAAATTGTAAAAAAGTTTGTATCTCAAGGCTTGGAAGTTATTGATGCCACCTGTCCCTTTGTAAAGAAAGCCCAAAGCAGGGCACAACAATTGACGAAAGAAGGTTATAGCGTAGTAATTATCGGTGAAAGAAATCACCCAGAGGTTATTGGAATTTTGGCCTATGCTCAGCACAAAGCTCAAGTCATAGAAAAAGTAGAAGACATAGAAAAGCTCTCTGAAAAATTAACAAAACGATTGGGAGTTGTTGTCCAGACGACTCAGTCAAAAGAGAATTTAGGAAAGATAGTTGGTGAGTTGAGCACAAAAGCGATAGAGCTTAAAGTTTTTAATACTATTTGTAATGCTACCCAAAAAAGTCAAGCTGATGCTAAAGATATAGCTAGAAAAACTGATGTAGTATTAGTTGTCGGTGGGAAAAATAGTGCTAATACGAGCCGCTTGGCAAAGATATGCAAGCAAATAAATTCAAAAACGTACCATATTGAAACTGTAAAAGAGATCAAAAAGAACATGTTAAACGGGGTAAAACGTGTTGGCATCACAGCCGGTGCATCTACGGCCGACTGGATATTAAAAGACATCCTAACTTATGTTGAAGACTTAGAAATTTAGATGAAAATAGTAATAAACGAAGGCACATCATTTTTTATAAGTAATGAATTCGGGGATAGCTACGGAAAAGAAAGCGGCTTATATTACAATGATACGAGATTCTTGAGTAATTACAAACTCTCAATTGATGGCTGTAAAACCGCAATACTAAACTCTGAGCGCGTAGATCATTATTCCGCTCTAACATACTTAACAAATCAAAACTCAAACACTATTCCTAAAGACACAATTACTATTAAACGGTCTAAATTTGTAGGTCGTGGGTTGCACGAAGATATTGATATTAGCAACCATCACAACAAGGTCGTTGAATTCAATCTAGTGCTTGAATTCGGGGCTGATTTTGCCGACATCTTTGAAGTCAAACAGCAAAGAGTGAAAAAGCGCGAAGTCGAGCATGTTTTAGAAAAAAAGAAAAATTCACTTAAATATTTTTACGAAGTAACCAATTTCTTACGGCAAACGGTTATTAAATTCAACAAATGTGATTCACAGCCAAAACTGGAACCAAATAAAGCTGTTTTTAAAGTAAGAATAAAGCCTAAGCAAACTTGGCATACATGTCTTGACGTATGCTTATCGGTGACAAAGCAAGTCAGAAAGCCTCTTTATGGCTGCCGGGCCTATGGTGTGTTTAAGCCGGAAATCGATGAAGAGGTTGCCGATTATTTAAGGAAGGCTCCTTATCTGGAGACGGATTTTCACATAATGGAAAGAGCTTTCGGGCGGGCCAAAAGAGACTTAGCTGCCTTGTCTCTTAGAGTTAGCACGGATAGAAACTCCGTTTTGGTTACGGCGGCGGGGATTCCTTGGTTTGTCACATTATTCGGAAGAGACAGTATAATTGCCGGTTTGCAAAGCATGTTGCTTACGCCAAAGTTTGCGCGGGGATCTTTGCTTGCTTTGGCTAGCCGGCAGGGAAGAAATATTAATGATTTTAATGCCGAGCGGCCGGGGGCAATCCTTCACGAAGTTCGCTTTGGCGAATTGGCAGTAACCAGGGAAGTTCCTCACGCTCTTTATTATGCAACAATAGACGCTACTCCTTTATTTCTTTTACTTATCGGCGAATATTTTAAATGGACTGCTGATCTAAAACTTATCAGACATCTTGAACCTAATATCAAAGCGGCTCTGAAGTGGATTGATGAATATGGGGATTTTGACGGTGACGGCTATGTTGAATATCCGGATAAGTCGATAAGCTGGAAAGATTCTTTTGATTCGATATCCTGGCATAACGGAAAGCTAGCAAAAGCTCCGGTTGCTGTTTGTGAAGTACAGGGTTACGTTTATGCCGCTAAAATGGCTATTGCCGATATTTATCAGCACTTGGGCAAAGAAGAAAAAGCGCTAAAACTAAGAAAAGAAGCTCAAAATCTTAAAAAGAATTTTAATAAAGATTTTTGGATGGAGGATAAGCAGTTTTACGCACTGGGACTGGATAAAGACAAAAAAAAGATTGATTCAATAACTTCAAATCCCGGGCATTTGTTGTTCAGCGGCATTCTGACAAAAGAGCGGGCTAAAAAAGTCGTGGATCGCTTGATGAAAGATGATATGTTTTCCGGTTGGGGCATAAGAACACTTAGTGAAAAATCCGGTGCTTATAATCCGATTAGCTATCATAACGGAAGTGTTTGGCCCCACGATAACGCGATAATTGCTTACGGATTTAAAAAATACGGGTTTGTAAGAGAAGCTAATACGATAATAAAAGCACTTGTTGAAGCCAGTCAGCATTTTGAAGCTAAACGGCTACCGGAACTTTTCTGCGGTTACGCTCGAAAAGGATTTTCTTTTCCGGTAATTTATCCTGTAAGTTCGAGTCCCCAAGCTTGGGGGGCTT
>JAUUWJ010000212.1 GCA_030589175.1 Actinomycetes bacterium | reverse complement strand
GAGTTTAAGAAGAAAGAAACAGTACCGCTTAGGGTATTGGTAGATGGCAATAAGCTTTATATAACTCAGGTTGGTCAAATAGCAGTTGCTGACTTAAATGGAAAAATTGAAACGGACTGGGGCAAGGAAGGGCGGGCTCTTGGCAGCTTTAGGTATCCAAACGGAATCCTGGTAGGAAAAATCGGCAAATTTGGTAAGTCGATTCTGATTAGCGACAGTAATAACAACAGTGTACAAATATTTTCTATAAAAAAAGGAAAACCGATTCTAAAAGCATACTTAGGAAAACCGCCTAAAAGTTTAAAAGACACAGATCTAAAATTCGGTCTGCCGATGGGGGCGACTTTGGACGACCAAGGCCGTATATATATCGTAGATGCTTTTAATCATTCGGTTCGCATATTAGACAATGACGGTAATGACATAGCGGAATTAGGGAAGCAAGGCTCTGCTGACGGAAGGTATCATTATCCAACGGACATAACATATATAAGCGGAAATCGGTTTATCGTTGCCGATAAATGGAATGATAGAATTCAGATATGTGAGTTAAATCCGGGTGAGGTAAAAAAAAGTAAGTAGTAAAAGAAATAGGCTAAAAAGGAAAAGTTTGCTATAACCCGTTTTCCTGGTTCAATTAACACAAGGCAAACAATACGAAATCTTATAGTAATAGTAAACCCAAGAAATTTGGGTAATTTTTATTTTTAAGAAGGATAAGTATTTTAAGTTATAGATGCCTAGAGGTCAGAGATCAGAGGTCAGGAGTCATTGTTATAGGTTCCTAGCCCCTAAACTCTAATGGCTAGTAATCTTCTACCTTTAGATAATATTTGTGTTTCAAAAGGAAGTTATTTTCGAAACATTAGCAAGATTGGATAAAATATAATAAAAAGCTCTAAGGGCCAGATTGAAATAAAGTTTTGAGGAGTGAAGCAAACTGAAAGCAGTTTTAATGGCGGGCGGCGAAGGTACAAGGCTCAGGCCTCTAACAAGCAACCAGCCAAAGCCAATGGTAAATTTATTCAATAAGCCGGTAATGGAGTACATTATCGAGCTATTGAAAAAACATAATATTACCGACATTGTAACGACTCTACAATTTTTGCCTCAGCTAATTAAAAACTATTACACTGACGGGTCGGATTTGGGAGTTAATCTGAGCTACGCGATCGAAGAAGAACCCCTGGGAACGGCCGGAAGCGTAAAGAATACCGAGGATCAAATAAAAGACACTTTCTTGGTCATAAGCGGAGATGCAATCTGTGATTTTGATCTTAAGAAAGCCATCCAGTTTCACAAAAGAAAAAAAGCGCTAGTTACCATTGTATTGACTCGGGTTGAGAATCCTCTTGAATACGGCGTTGTTATAGCGGATAAAAAAGGCAAAATAAGTCGTTTTTTAGAGAAACCTTCTTGGGCCCAAGTTTTTAGCGATACTGTCAATACTGGCATATATATTTTAGAGCCGGAAATATTTTCTCACATTCCGCCAAATACAAATATTGATTTTAGCAAGGATTTATTTCCTAAGCTCTTAAAGGAAGGAAAACCGTTATATGGATATGTTTCAGAGGGCTACTGGTGTGATATCGGAAATATTGAACAATATCGCCAAGTGCACACTGATATATTAAATGATAAAACCGACGTACCGATTGGTGGTGTTAAAATGGGGGGGAAAGTTTGGATAAGTAAGGATTCGGCAATTCACCCTTCGGTTAAATTTAAAGGCTCTGCTTTCATCGGAACGCACTGCAAAATTGAAGAAGGCGTTGAAATAGGAGACGGAACGGTAATCGGAAATAATGTTTTAATAAACGGCGGCTCTAAAACAAATCACGCAATTATTCAAGATAATGCTTATATAGGAGGAAACGTTACACTTAATGGTTGTGTAATTGGGAAGAATTGTGATGTGAAAAAAGGCTCGCATATCCAACACGGAGTTGTCATTGGGGACGACTGCCTTATAGGAAAAAATACAATGATCAAACCTAATGTTAAGATATATCCCTTTAAGTCGGTTGATGCCGGAGCAACGGTAAGCAGAAGTATAATACTTGAAACCAGAGGCATGCGCAGCTTATTCGGAGTAAACGGGATAAGCGGTATATCTAATGTTGATATAACACCAGAGCTAGCAACTAGAGTTGCTATGGCTTACGGTACTTCGCTTCCGAGAGAATCTTTTGTGGTAGCAAGCAGAGATACTAATAGAGTTTCCAGGATTATTAAAAGG
>JAUUWJ010000133.1 GCA_030589175.1 Actinomycetes bacterium | reverse complement strand
CGAGAATAAATAGGTCGGTTTACCTAGCTCCTTAACAGGGATAACACTAGCTGGCTGTTTGCCGGTCAATAGAAAATAAAGCAAACTGGCTATTAAAATTACGAGTACAGCTACTAGGCTATAAAATATCCTTTTTTTTCTAACCAACTTGGTTGAAACATCTTTTGTTTTATCAGCCATCTTCTACAAGCTTTCTAAAGCCTCTTTTGCCTCCTGGTAATTTGTTTTTAATTTGATTGCTTTATTGTAGTTTTGCTTTGCTTCAGAAGTTTTTCCTTGAGCTTGATACATTTTGCCTAAATGATAATATACATCCGCAAATTTAGGTACAAATCTTATTGCCTCTTTATAATTCTTCTCGGCATTTTTATAATCTTTTAATCGAAAATAGCAGCGACCTATAAAAAGCATAGCATCAGAGTCTTTGGATCCAATTTCTGAAGATTTTTGAAAGTAGCCGAGTGCCTTTTTGTGTTGCTTTCTTTCGAAGGCTATTTCGCCCAGAAAATAATATGAACTCTTTAAACTCTGGTTTACCTTAGAAAATTGCTTACCTTTTGATAGCTCAATTACCTTATCAAATTGTTTCCCTGCCTGGCTATAGCTACTTTTTCCTTTTTCCTTGTATGCAACCCCGAGAACAAAGTAAGCTTGCTGGCTATCTTTTTCCAGCTTCAAAACTTGTTTAAGTTCCTTAATTGCTTCATCTTCTTGATTATTTCTTAAATAGGCGCGAGCTAAATAGAAACGAGTACTAGCATCTTGAGGATTTTTCTTTACTTGCTTTTGCAGTTCCTCAATTTGTTGATCAACTATGCTCCGCTTCCCTAGACTAGGGCTTTTGTAGACATAAAAATATAGCCCTACGGAAATCAAAATAATAATAACTATTAAGGATATCGTAATTTTTGTATATTTATCTAGCTGCTGTTCTGTAAACATGCTTATTAATTATAAAAGATTTAAGTAAAAAAAGCGACAAATAAGTTTTTACTTAATATTTGTCTAACGTTGATGGCAATCTTGACACACGCCGCGGTTTTTTAGTCTCAAGAGAGCGGAGTCTTTTGTGGGGCTAATTTTTGCACTCTCAGATACTTCTGATGTTGTACCGTGAACTTGATGACATGTTAGACAGGACATGTTATCGGCTCCTTTTACATAGGAAGTATAAGTCTTTTGGGCAATTGGAAGTTGAACGTGAGTGTTCAGATTTACATTCATTGGTTTATTGTTTCCAGTTCTTTTATCGCCGTTTAAAACAGGTGTTGGAACTGTATGACGAATACGTTCTACACGTCCCTTTCCATCACCCGATGCGTACATGCTTGCCTTATCTGTATGTTGCGTATGGCATTCGCTACAGAAAAAGCTTAAGCCAAGTCGATGTCGAACTGAGGTGTAATCTTTACCATCGCTTTCGTTCGAAGCTAAAATAGTATCTATTCCATCACCATTTATATCATTTTGAAGAATTCTATAACGCTCACTGCCATTTACATTTTCTGTCCCGTGGGGATTATGGCATGAGACACAATCTAAAACCATTTCAGTTCCCGGGCCTGAGCCTCCGCCGCCCCAAGCAATAAAACTTAATTCGTTATCAAGCCCATTCATTCTATGACGACTCGTTATGCCCGACCAGCTCGAACTTCTTTCGCTTCTACCCGTATACTTAAAAGCGTTAATAAAACCGCCCGCATTTAATCCGGTGCCGGGCGTACCGTCATTTTGAGTACCATAATCGGTAATAGTTCCTTCAAAGCGACCGTCAACAACATTTGTGTTAGCTCCTGTCCCATCATGACAGCTTACACAAAAATCATATACGGATAATCCTTCCGCTAATAAGAAAAGGCCTGGTGCTGTATGGGTTCTATGGCACTGGGCACAAGCATCCGTATTTTCAGGAAACTCAGGGCCTATATGGGGGCCATTTTTGGCATAAGCCGATATAACCGTAACACCAAATAAAAATATTGATACTGTGACTATAAGACTTATTGATTTTTTTATCATTTTCACTATTTATATCGGACAATATTTAATATAGTTAAGCTGCTTATTGCTTTTATTATACTATTGCTAACTAAATTAACTGTCAATGCCACTTTTAGTAATTAAGCAAAGAGGGCACTCATGTTAATTAAGTGCCCTCTAATTTTAAATATTCGTTTTAACTGCTATTTTTGATGACAATCCTGGCATACACCACGGTTATTTAGTCTTAGTAGCGTACTCTTTTCAGCGCCAGCAGTTAAAGAACTCTTAGAAGGCTCTATGTCTTTAATCGGAGCTGTCATGGTAGAGTTAGTACCGTGTGCCTGGTGACAAGTCAAACATACAACTTTGTCATCTTTAGTGTGAAGCGCATTGTATCCAGTTGCTTGACTAACCGGCAATTTAGTATTGCTGTTTAAGTTCACGTGCATCTCTAGGCCATTGCCTGTCAGAAGTTTACCGTTATCTAAGGCAACGTCTATAGTATGACGTATTCTCTCAACAGATCCTTCACCGTCACCAGCATCATAAATAGATGCTTTAGTGGTGTACTGAGTATGACAAGCTGCACAGAAAGTACTTATGCCAGTTGACTTATAAGCATCTTTTGTGTAGTCACGCTTGCCCCACTCGTCTATCTCGTTAGATGTGATTTTTGTTGAACCAATATCAACTCCATTAACCGTTGTTTGTAAAATACGATAACGTTCGCTTTCAGTTGACTCGTATTCACCATCACCATTATCATCATTTACCGTACCGTGAGGATCATGACAACCGGTACACTTTAGTCTTTTGTCTTCACCGGTAATTGTGTTAAGTTTGAAGTCAGTACCCGGTCCTGTGCTACCACCGCCCCAAGCTACAGCGTCTACTTCTGTGTCGTGCTTGGAAGTAACATTACCCCATCCTGTGCTTCTGCCTGAACGGCCATTATAGGTCATTGCCTTGTCGAAACCACCACCGTTAAGACCTTTGCCCGGATCACCGTCACCTTCTGTTCCATAAAATTTATCACTTGGTGTGCTGGTATTAGGCGTAGCCGGATTAGCTGCTCCTTGGCCACCAAACCAACCGTCTAATACGTTTGTATTAGCGCCGGTTCCATTATGACAAGAAGTACAGAAATCATAAACCGTTCCTGCTTCTTTTAAAAGATTAGCTGCAACTCCGGTGTGAGCTCTGTGGCATCCTGCACAAGCATCGGTATCTTGAGGCATACCAGGTCCTTCGTGTGGGCCGTTTCTACCAATTGCAGTCGCTGTCATAAGCACCAGTACAGCACTTGCTAAAGTTAGTGTTACAAAAACTTTCAAAATTCTACCGCCAAGTTTCATTTCAAACCTCCGTTTTTGCTGTCATATTATAAAGCTAAAAACTTTGATATTTAATGCACTTAAGCTTTCTCTTATTTTGTGCTTAGTTGCGCTCTTGAACTATC